>NZ_SFBV01000039.1:0-29847 GCF_007095585.1 Microcystis sp. M_OC_Ca_00000000_C217Col | reverse complement strand
ACTGCGAACCGTTTCTGGTCGCAAATCTTCGGCATCGCTTTCTCCAACAAACGTTGGTTACACTTCTTCATGCTCTTTGTCCCCGTGACTGGTTTATGGATGAGTGCTGTGGGTGTGGTTGGATTAGCGCTTAATCTACGGGCCTATGACTTCGTTTCTCAGGAATTGAGAGCGGCCGAAGACCCGGAATTTGAAACCTTCTACACTAAAAATATTCTGCTTAACGAAGGTCTGAGAGCTTGGATGGCTCCCCAAGACCAACCCCACGAAAACTTTATCTTCCCTGAGGAGGTTCTCCCGCGTGGTAACGCTCTCTAATATCCCTACCGCTACCGGTCGTGACCAAAGTTCCACCGGCTTCGCTTGGTGGTCCGGTAACGCTCGTCTTATCAACCTCTCCGGTAAACTGCTCGGCGCTCACGTCGCCCACGCTGGTTTAATCGTTTTCTGGGCCGGGGCAATGACCCTGTTTGAAACCGCCCACTTTATCCCCGAAAAACCGATGTACGAACAGGGTTTAATCCTGCTTCCCCACTTAGCTACCCTCGGTTTTGGGGTCGGTCCGGGTGGTGAAGTAGTCGATACCTTCCCCTACTTCGTCGCTGGTGTTCTGCACTTAATTTCTTCGGCTGTACTCGGTTTTGGTGGTATCTACCACGCTATCCGCGGACCGGAAACCCTAGAGGAATACTCTAATTTCTTCGGTTACGACTGGAAAGACAAAAACCAAATGACCAACATCATCGGTTATCACCTGATTCTCTTGGGTTGTGGTGCGCTGTTGTTGGTATTTAAAGCCATGTTCTTTGGCGGTGTCTATGATACCTGGGCCCCTGGTGGCGGTGACGTCCGCATCATCACCAATCCTACCCTCAACCCCGCAGTTATCTTTGGTTATCTGACCAAAGCTCCCTTCGGTGGCGAAGGCTGGATTATCAGCGTCAACAATATGGAAGATATCATCGGCGGTCACATCTGGATTGGCTTAATCTGTATCGCTGGCGGTATCTGGCACATTCTCACCAAACCTTTTGCTTGGGCGCGCCGCGCTTTCATCTGGTCTGGAGAAGCCTATCTGTCCTACAGCTTGGGCGCTCTTTCCATGATGGGCTTTATCGCCGCCGTTTACGTTTGGTTTAACAACACCGCCTATCCCAGTGAATTCTACGGTCCGACCGGTATGGAAGCTTCCCAAGCTCAAGCTTTCACCTTCTTGGTGCGTGACCAACGCTTAGGTGCTAACGTCGCTTCTGCCCAAGGCCCCACTGGTCTAGGTAAGTACCTGATGCGCTCTCCCACTGGTGAAATCATCTTCGGTGGTGAAACCATGCGTTTCTGGGATTTCCGCGGTCCCTGGTTAGAACCCCTCCGCGGTCCTAACGGTTTAGACCTCGACAAAATCAGAAATGACGTACAACCCTGGCAAGTACGCCGCGCGGCTGAATACATGACCCACGCTCCTTTAGGTTCCTTGAACTCTGTGGGTGGGGTTATCACTGATGTTAACTCGTTTAACTATGTGTCTCCTCGCGCTTGGTTGGCTACCTCTCACTTCACCCTCGCCTTCTTCTTCCTGATTGGACACCTCTGGCACGCTGGACGCGCTCGCGCCGCCGCCGCCGGTTTCGAGAAAGGAATTGACCGCGAGACTGAACCCGCATTGGCAATGCCTGACCTCGACTAATTTTCCTTAGTTCGATGGCAGCGGCTCCCGTCTAGTTGGCGGGAGCCTTTTTGTTGTTAATTTGCATGAGTAGAAAACGGGTTTCTCCGAGAAACCCGTTTTCTGTGCGTTACTCAACGGATTTAGTATCAGACGCGGCTAAAATACTCTCTAAAGCCGATAATAATCGTTGATTTTCTGCCGGTAAACGGACAGCGACCCGAAAATAATTGCTGCCCAATTCGGGGAAACTGAGACAATCGCGGATGAAAATTCGATGATATTTTAATAAAGCTTCCTGTAGCGGTAAACAGGAAGATTGAGATTGTACTAAGAGGAAGTTAGCGGCACTGGTTTGGGGTTGTAATTGCGGAAAATTAGCTAATCCCCGCCATAAATCCTCGCGGGCTGCCGTTAACCAGTCCCAAGTTTGTTGTTGAAAATCCCTATCTTCAATTGCCGCAATAGCGGCAACCACAGCCAAGTTATTCACCGACCAAGGATCCCGCCATTTTTGCCATTGTAACAGGCGATCGGGATGAGCGAGGACGTATCCTAGACGTAAACCGGGGAGACTGTAAAATTTAGTTAGGGAACGCAAAATCACGAGATTAGGATATTCCGGCAACAGAGATATTAAACTCTCCTGTTGTTGGGGGGGTAAAAAATCCATAAAAGCTTCATCCACTACCACCAAACCAAATTGCGATAGATAGGGACGAATGGCCGCCACCGTCCAGAGTTTCCCCGTGGGATTGTGGGGATTATTGAGTAATAAGCCTTGTTTTTCGGGATTAACCGGCTTTAAACTGGTTAAATTCAGGGAATGTTGGCAGATTTTACCACCAAAACTTTTTAAGGCCCGTTCGTAATCATTAAAAGCGGGTTTTAGTACATAAACACTATCAAATGAGGCCAATTCTCGACCGGCCCAGGTTAATAACTCAGCCGCACCATTGCCCGGGAGAATCCAATCTGGTCCGATATTGTGCCATTGACCGAGGGCAGAACGCAACTGCCAATACGCGGGGTCAGGATAACGAGTCAGACTGGTTAAATGGCTTTTAATAGCGGTTAGGGCGCTTTCCGGCGGACCGAGGGGGTTGATACTGGCAGAAAAATCGAGAATAGAGGAAACCGGACAGCCAGCAATTGCGGCCGCCCAGTCAAGATTACCACCATGTTTAGGTCTAGGCAAAAGACTTACAGCGAACGAAACTCAACAGTAATTATTCCTTATCCGGAGCCACTCTGTCTTTAAACAGTTTACCCGCCGAGAAAGCCGGGACGCGAGTGGCCGGAATCTCCATCTTATCGCCGGTTTTTGGGTTGCGTCCTTCCCGGGCCTGACGTTCCCGGGCCTCGAAGGAACCGAATCCTACTAGGGTTACTTTGTCCCCCTCAGAAACCGCTTCGATAATGGTTTCGATGGCGGCAGTGAGAACAGCATCTGCTTGTTTTTTGGTGACAGAGGCTTTGAGAGCGATTTGATCGATTAATTCACCTTTATTCATGCGCTAACTCCTTTTTTTGCGGTTTTTCTGAGTTTAGGGTGGTTGTCAGTAGTTTATTATGGTTCCCCTGTTGAGGACTCGCCAGGATCGAGATCACTAAATAATGCCTCAAATCCTCATTGGCTATATATTCCACTGCATTATTCTAAGCGGGAATTGTCTCGATCGGAATCGCTGAAACCTTTAATTTATCTAGATTTCCCCCCAATTCCCCGCCAGGGGAGAGAAAAAAGGGAACAAGCGAGAGATTTACAGCGATATAAGCTAATAAAAAGAGATTAGATGGCGAAATTGCCGATAAATATTCTCTAAAAGCGATAGGCATCCTAACTTCCCAAAAATCGTTCATCGGTTCTCTCAAAGATTTTTGACTAATTTTGCCCCCAAAAACGTTAAAAAAGTTTACCAAAGCAATTTCTGCCCAAAAATTAAGGTTCGGGACCAGGAGATATTGGCTAGAATTGGAACTTATGATCGTTAAAAATATTCAAAAAAGCAGGATTTAACTGGAAAGTTTGCTATCATTATCTATTCAGCGACAAACTCGCATGGTGATTTACTGCTATCCCCTAGCCGATCTAGGTCAAAGCTTAAGACGTTCTTTTATTGTGACTTTTTTGGCAGTAATCGCCATTCTTGGCGGTGTGATTCCCGAATTTTCTTGGACGACGGAGGTGGTTAGTTTTCAGTCTTCCGCTTATACTCAAGATTTTACGGCTGACCAAATCAAACGTTATGCCAAAGCAGTTTTGTGGATCGAAACCGAAAGAAAAGAAGCTTATCAGGCAATTTCGCAAATTTTAGGGAAAAGTCCCCCAGCAATTACCTGTAACCAACGGGAAAGCTTTAATAATCTTCCAGCTAATGCCCAAAGAATTGCCGTAGATTATTGTAATAAATCAAAAAAGATTGTCCAAGATAATGGCTTCACCGCCGCTCAATTTAACGCCATTACTAACCGGATTAGTAGCGATGATAACTTGAGACGACAGGTGCAAAATGAGATGATTCGTCTGCAGCGGGAAAATAAATAGAAAAAGTTCCTCAGTTTTTCGGGTCAAGTTGGAGTCAGGGCTACAATAAGAATGTTTTTTCCCATTGACCAATATCATGTTAACTTTTACCGAGCGCTTACCCCCCCGTCATACCGCTAGTCCACCTCCCCCAGAAACGGTAGTTTTTAGCCTTCTACTTACGGCCGAAGAACGCACCCGCAGCCGTTATCGTCTCGACAGTCCCGAGGGTTTTTCCCTCTGTTTTCGTTTACCCCGCGGCACCATTCTACAGGATCGCGATTTCCTGCGGGGAGAAAACGGCGAAATTGTTCAAATTATCGCTAAACCAGAACCAGTTATCACTATTACCGCCCCTTCAACCGATTTACTCCTCAAAGCGGCCTATCACCTCGGTAATCGTCATGTAGCCCTAGAAATTAATCCCGATTACCTGCGTCTGGCCCCCGATTCTGTCCTACAAGCAATGTTAGAAGGTTTGGGATTAACTGTAACTGAAGAAATCGCCCCCTTTAACCCCGAAATCGGCGCTTATCAGCATTATCATGACTTGGAAGAGGCAAAAAAGGGATAGTTAGCTAATCTTGCCCAATGCTCTTTCTGATTTAGAGTAAGCAAAAATCAAACTCGGTTTCGACTTACCTCTTTTCGTACCATAAATTGTAGTTTTTGGCCATTATCTTAACAAAATTTAACTGACAAGAAAACAGTAACTTTTTAACAGCCTCTACGGGATATTTTCTTAATCAAGAGGCTCTCATTCTGCTAGTTTCTAGAATTTTAATCGGCCTCGGTGAATTGATTAATTATCAAAGTAAAAATCGAACTACGAGGAATGAATAACCATGGTACTTTCATAACTAGCACCAACGGCTGTAACCCCTGTCCTGTCTGATTTATCCACACCCACTGAGGTTAAAAAATTCCCTGCTCAAAACAATGACTGTGTGATAATTTTTGCTTATGTAAGGTTAAATGCTTACTGGGCAAGACTTTTAGGACTATTTTGAAAGAAGAAACTATCAGTATAGACCTCGTTTACACACAGAAACCAGAAGAGCCTAGATTCTAGTAACAAACTGAATCATTGAACCGCAAGAAGTTTATACAACTCTCGACGGACAAATTTATCTAAGTCAAAAATGTTAGGATTTTTCAACTATTATGGCTCTTCGGTTTGTAGCGATTTTTGTCAATTGTTTTTTATCTAGAGCGAACTAATCAATTAAGTCTCTTGCCAGATAAGGATTTAGTCGATTTATGCCCCCCTATCGAACCATAACAAGTAACGAAGAGCCACTAAGTAGTCATGCAAAATTAATTACCTGCCCGATCGAGCTAAAACCCTTACGGGGCAATGATCGTCATGTGTAAATAATTTTGCCTAGGTACTTATTATCTATATTTTCCGTCAGCCAATTTTTAAAGTTTCTAATGGCTTCACTTCTCCCCAGTTGTTGACTTTGTTTAACAAATTGATTAATTAATTCAATAATCGGTATCTGAGGAAAATTGGGACTGCTTAAAGACTCAATATATTCTCCTTCTTGTAATAAATTAATCTGTAGGCCACTTTGAGTATAACGCCACAGTTCGGGAACACCTAACTGTCGATAATTATCTAAATAGGTACGGGAAGTAATATCAATTTCTAGGACTAAATCAGGGGGGGGATCACTTTCTAAATTAAGTCTATTTTTGCCAATAACGGCCTGATAGTTTTTAATATAAAAACAGGCATCAGGTTCAACCGCTTGATTCATCCGCTCGTTTTTAAATGTTGTTGATCCTAACGGTTCAAAATCAATATTGAGTACTTCTAACAAAAACTGAACCATATAACTAATGATTTCTTTATCTTTTTCATGTTCGGGTAAAGGTACCATAATTTCTAATATTCCGTTACTGTAGGATAACCGAGAAGCACGACTTTCTCCTAATTCTGATAATATTGTCTCAAATTTTTGCCAGTTAAGCTCTTTTAAAAGTAACTGTTGACCGGGATTGACGATAATTTGTTCTAAGGCTAATTGCATGGCTTTAGCTGAAAATGTTGATTTCTTAGTTTAATTATACCCTTACTCATAGGATTTCAACAAAAATTAGGTTCTTCCGAACTTACCATGTAAAATTAACTAGCAAAATGCCAATTTAATAAACATCTAAGACTAAAGTTTTTAAAGTTTATAAATCCATAGCCTCTCCTTTTAATCACCTTCAGTTTATTGTTAATTCCTTCCCCTATTCCCTGGGTTGTTCGGTTATCAAAATAGGCAGTTATTTCGTCAATATACCGCCGAATTGTCTGGCAGCTTTTAGGAAAGTAAGCCATCGCCTTTTTTATCCAATCGCTCAAGGCAAATAATCCCTCATTCCCCTCCGTATTTTTCTCAAATACTTCTCTAAATTCCTCTTTTAATTTGTGCATTTCCCCAAGTTTTGGAGACACTTTATATACTTCTTCCAATTTTTTCTTTTCTTTCTCTACTAAGTCTCCTTCATTCTTTAACAAGGCATATTTGCTCTTGGCTATTCCTGCTAAGATATTTTCTTTATTTTTCTTATTTTTATCTTGGCTGCCTCTCTTTTTACCTCCTTTCTGGCTTCATCTAGCTCGTTATTTACTTGTTTCATTACATGGAATCTATCTCCTACTATTGGAGCTTGAGGCATTAGTTTTTCTGCCACATTTTTATACCCTATCAACAGGTCTATACTTACTTCCTCTATTTGGCTCAAAACCTCTTCTCCCCAGTGTTTCAGATATTATGTTAATGCTTCTTCTGTTCTTTTTTCTACTAAGCCTACAATTTTCCCTTGGTCTATATTTACTAACACAGCATAGTAATTTCCTTTTCCCTTTATCATGGCTATTTCATCTATTCCTAGTTTTTTTATAACCTGAGGTTTTGCGGTTATTAAGTCTTCTCCTAAGTCTTTGAGCATCGTTTCTATTTCTCGTTCGCTTACCCCATTTCTTTCTGCCGTATTTTTGAGATCACTATTCAGGAATTCGGTCACTATTTTTTTTCTAAATCTGTCTATGTAGGTTCTTTTCTTCGGCAAATAATTTAGTTCTTCTGTGAATTTTTTCCCACATTTCTCCCATCTCATCTGACGACGATTGATTCTCAGATATAATGCCTGTTCTCCAAAGGGTAAATCTCGGATTGTTAATTCATTGTTTTAATGAACTTTTTCCGTTTTACTTCCACAATGAATGCACTGGCTTTCTCTTGACATATTTTCTAAATGTAAAACAATTGCCATATCGGTAATAATTTGATAATTGGTAACTACAACTTCTTCTAGGTGAAGTAGCTCGGTCATTAACTTTAATTGTGGATTTGATGGCATAAGTATAGCTTGTGTCTAAAATTTCTGGTCTTGGCTGTCTATATTTTAACCAATAAATTGCTGTATTGCAAGCATAGTGAACTTTTAAAGATAAATTATTGTTTTATTGGTTAGCAATAATTGTCTGTTTTTTATTTAATTTTACATGACAAGTTCGGAAGAGCCTTAGATTTATTCAGCCAACCCTAGTTAAAAAAGAAAGGAGTAGGTTGCCATATCTAGTCCCTTGAGAACGGAATTCGGTATCGGTCAAAGTTTCTAGAAAAGCCCTAGGGATAGCTTGAGTATTTATACTTATTGCAATCTAGGTATGCTTCCCCTAAGATATAGTTGATCGGTAATCGTGCCGAACTAATTACCGAAAATTTGGGTTTAAAACCCTTGCCATGATGTTTTTATTGTATTCAGGAAATTGAAAAAATGAAGACCAAATCGATCATAAGCTTACTATCCCTTAGTATTATGGGGATGTCAATCTATGCAGGTCAAGCTAATAGTAGTGATTATCGAGCTTTGACTCCAGAAGAGAAATCACGGTTGACTGATGCTTTGCTAAAACAGGGTTGTAGGAATCCTAAAGCGATGAAATTTGATGTTGAGACTAACCTATTTGAAGCAGAAGATGCTGTGTGTGAGGGAGGAAGAAAGTATGATATTTACCTTGATAGAAACTTTAGGATTGTTTCAATGAAACCAGACTAAAAGAGCAAATCCCTGAGAAACTTTTACCGATCGCCGCGAAGATTACCGATCAGGTATAACAAAGCCATTCTGACAGCGACACCACTGGTAACTTGTTGGGAAATCAGACTAAAATCGGGATCGTCCATTAAATCGGAACTAATTTCCACTCCCCGATTCACAGGACCTGGATGAAGTACCTTCACCCCCGGTTGACAGGATTGCAAACGAGGACGAGTAATGCCAAAACTTTGATGATATTCGCGTAAACTGGGCAAAAGATTGGCAGTCATTCGTTCTTTTTGCAGTCGCAGGGTCATCACAAAATCGGCCTTTTCTAAAGCTGGTTCTAAATCCCAGTGGAGAAATATGCGATCGCACAATTCCCCAAAATATTTCGGCAGTAGGGTAGGGGGTGCGGACAAATGTACTTCCGCCCCTGCCGTAGTTAAACTCCAGATATTGGAACGAGCCACACGAGAATGGAGTATATCCCCAACAATAGCGATTTTTTTGCCCTCTAAAAGTTCTAAACGGGGATTTTCATCATCTAATAGACAACAAATCGTAAACAGGTCTAAAAGTCCCTGGGAGGGGTGTTCGTGTTGACCGTCCCCAGCATTAAGAATACTGACCCCCGACTGCAAACGATCCATTTCTGCGGCAATTAAATCGGGAACTCCCGACTGTTGATGTCGGATAACAAAAATATCCGTACCCATGGCCACATAGGTTAAAGCGGTATCGAGAATCGTTTCCCCCTTAGTCAAACTGGAACTACCCGGGGCAAAATTAAGAACATCGGCCGAAAGACGTTTCGCCGCTAGTTCAAAACTACTACGGGTGCGGGTGGAAGGTTCAAAAAAAAGATTTGTCACCACTTGACCTTGTAAGGCCGGCACTTTCTTGGTACGTCGCGAAAGAACTTCACGAAAACTAGAGGCCGTTTGTAGCAGGGTTTGGTATTCTTCCGGTTGCCAGTCTTGCAATCCCAAAATGTGGTGTCGGAGCCAAGTGAAAGCCATAGGAGTTAAGGAGGCGGTAAAAACGGCAAATTTCGTCTATGCTATTCTAGGATTTCTTTGCATCAGGTTAATAAATAGGGTTTATGAGAATTAATTTTTCCTTCTGTCAGATCACTCTCGCGATCGCTTTATTTCTCAATCCCTTGCCGGCGATCGTTGCCCAGACTACCACCTCTGGGGAAATGGTATCACCGACCACGGGCATTAATTACACTCGCCTGAAAAATTTCCTCGCTCAACAAAATTGGCGACAAGCTAACGATGAAACCCGTAATTTAATGCTGAAAGCGACCGGACGGGAATTACAGGGCTGGTTTACCATGGAAGACCTGCAAAAATTGGCCTGTTGGGATCTGCAAAAGATGGATCAACTCTGGAAAGAAGCTTCTGGGGGACGTTTTAGTTTCAGTACCCAATTTCGTATTTTTATTGAGACAGGTAATCGACCGGGGCGCTTAGTGGCGATCGAAAATTTTCAAACTTTTGGCGATCGTATCGGTTGGCGTAAAGATGGTGATTGGATTATTTTTAAAGAAAATCTTAACTATACCCTCAATGCTCCCGTCGGTCATCTACCGGCGCCCCGGGACGAATATCAGATCGCCGGTGGTCGCCTAGAATACACTACCCTCGCCCAAAGATTAGTTACCTGTAATATTGTTAGCTTGGATCAAAGACAAACAGCGATCACGGCGATAAATTCTCTAGAATAAAATTTAAGGAAAAGCTTCTCTCCTCATCTTCCCTTTTTTCCGATTTACTAGCACTTTTTCCGCTAAAAACCCCTAAATTTAACAATGATTAAACGATCCGTTAACGTATCGAGAGCGATCGGTTCGTCGATCGCCGTTTCCCTAATTGTCGCCGGTTGCGCCACCCAAACCCCCCAGGCCACCGGACCGGCGGCTGTTCCCGTCAAACTGCAAACCCTCGGCACCGACAAGTTAGTGCAAAGTAGCGAATTTGTGGGGACTTTGATCGCCCAAGAGCGTGTTAGCGTCTCCCCTCAGATTACCGGTCGGATTCGCACTATTTTCGTTAAATCTGGCGATCAGGTAACTCAGGGACAAAAAATCGCCGAATTAGATCCCGAACAACAACAGCAGCAGGTGAACGCCAGTATCGGCCAGGTAAATTCGGCCAAAGCGAACCTCAACGGGTCTGAAGCGGATTTAAGGCAAAGACAAGCGCAAGCGGCCGCAAATAAAGCCCAAATTGCTCAGAATCGGGCTAATGTGGCTAATGCCGAAGCCAATGTTAAAAGTCAGATCGCCACCTTGAGCGCCGCCGAAGCCGATTTACAGAGAGCGCGAGCCAATTTAGATTTGGCGGAAAAAAACCTAACAAGAGCCGAATTTCTGGTTAAACAAGGCGCACAGCCCCAACAGGACTTAGATGACCGCCGCCGCGACATTCAGGCCGCCAGGGCGGAAGTAGAAGCCCGGTCTAAAAATCGTGATGCGGCCCGTCAACAGGTGACGGCGGCTAGAGCTACTTTACAGGCAAACAAAGAAGCATTAAATATCGCTATTCAAAACGAATTAGCCTCACGGCAACAGGTGGCGGCGGCAGCGGCAACAGTGAACAGTCGTCAAGCGGCGGTAGCCAGTGCCGAGGGGCAATTAGGGGCGACGCGTCAGAATTTAGTTTTTAACACTATTACCGCCCCGATTGATGGTTTTGTCGGCGATTTTAATCAAAGAAAAGTCGGCGATATTATCTCCCTGGGTGAAGAATTAACCTCGTTGACTAATAATAAAACTTTGGAACTAAATGTGCAGATTCCCGTGGAATTACAACCGCGTCTGCGTGTTGGGTTGCCCGTGGAAATTATTAATCCCGATGGCAGTGCCGGGGTTCGCGGTCAAGTAACTTTTATTTCTCCCACCGTTTCCCAAGCTACCCAATCGGTTTTAGTGAAATTTGCCTTTACTAATGATGGCAGTCTTCGCAATAACCAATATGTGCGGACGCGGTTAATTTGGGATCAAAAACCGGGGGTATTAATTCCCACCACAGCAGTGACTAGCATCGGGGCGCAAAATTTTGTTTTTGTCGCCGAAAAAGAAAAGGCTAAAGAAGGTCAAGAAAACGCCGAGGAGCGTTTAGTGGTCAGACAAAAACCAATTCAAGTCGGCACAATTCAAGGGCAAGCTTATCAGGTTATTTCTGGAGTAAATGCCGGGGAAAGAATTGCTATTAATAATATTCTTTCTCTCCGAGATGGTACAGCTATAACTGTTAGTCAGCAGTAATTTTTATGAGTAATTCGATTATCGTTCGTCCCCTGTCAGCACAACTAATTACTGCCGAGAGTTTCCGTCCCTACGGTCAATTAATAATACCTAGTCATGACGGAAAACCGTTTGATGAAAGCGATGCACAACTGCATTTAAAGAACGGTGTGCCACGCTTTTATATTATGCGTTTACAGACTCGCGGACGTAAATTTAAGCGAATTACTCGTCATAGTCAATGTACCCAATGTCTTGGTTCTTTGGGGGGACAAGAGTGGTTTTTAGGAGTGGCCCCCCCTAGTCCTCATCCTCAACCGGATTTAGAAAAATTAAAGGTTTTTCGCATCCCTGGGGACTGTTTTATTAAATTAGAGGTGGGAACTTGGCACGCTGGCCCACTTTTTGATCAACCGGCAATTGATTTTTATAATCTTGAATTGAGCGATACTAATATTATCGATCATTTTACCTATAATTTTGCCCAAGAGCAGTCAATAGAATTCGAGATTGTTGATTGAAACAATTAATTTTTTACTTAACTTTTCGCAATCCTTTAGAAAGATAGGCAACGAAAAAAGCCAACACTCCCGTCATCCCTACCTCGAAATAATTGGCCATGAGAATAGCGGTAAAAAAAAGGAGTAAGATGATTAATATAGTCCGCTTTTGTTCAGGTAATTTCATCTCTAATTGCCTCTAATTCGGTTTTAATATTTAATGGTTGATAACCTAAAGAAAAAGCAAGAGAACTATCAAGAGAAACATCCTGCGGACGCGGCGCACTCATGGGAACATCGCACTGTAAACAGGGTTTTATTTGTTCTCCGGGAAGGTTAAAAACTGCCGCCATTAGTAAACCAAATTGATAACGAGAAACTCTTTCTTTACCCCCCAGATGAATGATCCCTTGCACTTTTTCTAATGCCAAAAGTAAACCATTCACCGCACTATTAACCCCAACAGCCGTCCGATATTCATCGGTAAATAGAGATAATTCTTTTCCCTCTTGCAGGGTTTTTAAAAAGGGTTGCAGAAAACTATTAGCACTGGGAGAAGGGGAACCAAACATCAAAGGCATTCGACAAATGGCTGCCCGAGGATATATTGCTAAAATACCCTTTTCTGCCGCTACTTTTTGCTCACCATAGATACTGACTGGAGAAACGGGATCATTTTCGGAATAGGGGGCATTTTTACCATCAAAAACTAAATCAGTAGAGGGAAAAACTAGGGGTATTTGATATTGACTACATAAACGGGCAATTTCTAGGGAAGCTGTCAGATTAATTGCCTCGGATGCTTGGGGAAATTCTTGACAGAGATTCGGTTTTGATTGGGCAGCCCCATGAATTACCGGATCGGGTTTAATCTGTTGAAAAAGTTCTTTAACTGCGACTAAGTCTGTTAAATTAATTTTAATTAAATTTGGGTCATTACTATTGACATTGTGATTAAGGTATGTACCGAAACTAGCCCAGGATGAGCGAGTTTTTTGGTAAATATGCCAACCTAAAAACCCACTAACTCCAGTGATTAACAGCGTTTTCATAGTTTAGAGATTAAATCCTTTTTCGTAGGCTAAAAACTGCACCTGTGGTTCCAAAGGTTCACTAACTAAACCAATTCCTGCAAATCCCCATCGCTGCATCAGTCCCTTTAATTGTGTTCCTGAGAGAGTTTCCACAGAAAAATTATTGGCTAAATCCTGAGCATGGGTATTGATATAACTTAAAGCATCGTAGGATTCTTTAAACAGAAGCAGATAACTAGCTGGAGTTTCGCTTTCACCTTTTCTCAGACGCGCTACTAGGTATTGTCCGTCTTGTTTTGACCTGAGTAAATAATGAGTAGTTGCTAACATAGTTGGTTAGATAAAAAGTGATAAGGAAAAAAGGGGTTGGGGATTGGGTTTTAGGGTTTTAGGGTTTTAGGGTTTTAGTTGAAATTTCCCCCATCTCCCCCCGCAACGCGCACGCAGTGGTCTCCCCACTGATAACTGATTACTGTTTACTGATAACTGATAAAATTTACCCATTCCCCCTACTTTAAATCCTCCAATTTAATTCTAGGATCTACAGCTTTGAGAAGTAAATCAGCCAGAAGATTACCGATAATCAACATAGTAGCACCCATCATTAAACTGCCCATAACTAAATATAAATCTTTGGCCGTCACAGCTTGCAAAATTAAACGACCTAATCCGGGCCAGTTAAAGAAAAATTCGGCAATAAATGCCCCACTTAACAAACTAGAAAATTCAAAGCCCAAAAGAGTTATCAGGGGATTAATAGCATTGCGTAAAGCGTGGACATAGATAACTTTATTTTCCGGTAAACCTTTCGCCCTGGCGGTTTGAATATAATCCTGTCGAAGAACATCTAACAATTGTCCCCGCATCAATCTTTGTAATCCAGCAAAACTGGTAACTGTCAGGGCAATAGTTGGTAAAATCATATGCCAAGCGATATCTAGAACTTTACCAATAGGGGAATATTCCGAATAGTTAATACTGGTCATATCACCCACCGGTAAAAGCGGCGAGACATTTTGGGCGAGAATTAGCAGTAAAAGGGCAGTGATAAAACTGGGGAAACCTTGACCAAGATAACTGATAACTCGAAAAAATTTATCGATAAATTGGTTTTGTTTGACGGCGCTGACAATACCCAAGGGAATCGCAATTGCCCAGGTTAAAATTATGGAAGTCAAAGACATTAATAACGTCGCTGGAATTCTCTCTAATAATAGGGAAGACACGGGACGAAAATAGGTAAAACTCAGACCAAAATTAAACTGAGTTACCACTTGCCACAACCATTTAAAATACTGGACAATCGGCGGGTCTTTTAAACCAAAAAGGGCAATATATTGTTCTTTAGTTTCCTGACTAATCTTGGGATTCAGGTCAAGCAAAGCCAGAAAACCGCCGGGGGTTAATTGGATAATAGCGAAACTCAAAGCCGAGGCCAACAACAGAGTCAATAAACCCTGGAGAACACGCTTGACAATATACAAAAAAGTTTCGCTAGTTAGGAGAGATTGTAACCCATTAGCACTCGATCGAGCGGTTGCATCCTTATAATTATCATCAGTCGCCGTCATAAGTAATCGTGCCAAGTTAATTTCCTAGTGGGGACTCCAATTCAGGAGACAGGAGATGAATAGTCGCGCAGAATTAATTGCCATTTTTGAGATAGGCACTCTTGCAAGAGTGTTAGCAAAATGTGTAATTAATTCTGCTTGGGTACTTAAAAAAACCTAATAATCGATAATGGTAATAATTGGTAAATCGGGTAATTTTTCCCGACCACCGAGGTCGATTAACTCGATGATAAAGGCAAATCCTAACACCTCACAACCAATTTTTTCTAATAAATCGGCCGTCGCTTTCGCCGTCCCTCCCGTCGCGATTAAATCATCGACAATTAGGACTTTATGATGGGATGCCACCGCGTCCTGATGAATTTCCAGGCTATCGCTTCCGTATTCCAAATCATACTCGATACTGTGAACGGCGGCGGGTAATTTGCCCGGTTTCCGGACGGGAATAAATCCCGCTTCTAATTGGTATGCTAAAGGAACACCAAAGAGAAAACCCCGCGATTCCATACCGACAATGTAATCGGGGGATAAACCGTAATCGCGACACTTTGCCGTTAGGGTATCGATCGTGTAACGTAATCCTTGGGGATGATTGAGTAGGGTAGTAATATCGCGGAAGACAATACCCGGTTTGGGAAAGTCGGGAATATCGCGAATCAGTGATTTCAGATCCATTCGGTTTCCGTGTCTCGTAAAATGGGGGACAGCTATCTATACAATACAATTTACAATACCCTGACTCGATCGCCCTTGTGTTTTAGTTATCCTATATCATGACCCCTACTAGCCTAACGCCCGAATCTACAGCATCAGCCCCAGAAAAACCGATTATTTTAAGTGTTTTACCCGATTTTCCGATTGCCAGTCAGCAATGCGCCCTACATCTCCAACAGCATATCGATTTAATGCTGTTAGCGTTGGAATCCTTAGAAGTCGGTGCCGGGGAGGCCCTGTTAGCCCTCTGTAAAGAACTAGGACTCGATAAAATTGTCAAAAACCGGATTATTTTCTGGCGCTTACGCTGTACTAATCCCTGGCGAATTTCCTACACCCTCGACCGTCTCACCCTTGACCAAGCAAAAGCTTTAGTTATCATTGCCAGTTATCGGGCCAAACCCCTAGCTATATCCATCCGACAATTACTGTTAGCGCGGCAACAGATGGAATCAAAAGGTTTACCCGTGGATAATAATTTTCTTTTATCAGAATATCTAGAACGATTTCGCTCCAATTTTCGCAGTCGCATGAACCCCCGCCGGGCCAAAGTATCGGTTTATCTAGCCGATGAAAATGCTTTAAATGAACTGGCTTTATCCCTTCTCGATCGGTTATTATTTTGTACTGGTACGACGGGAATGCAGCGGTTTTGGATTAGTTTATTTGATGGGGAGATCGTGTAGAAATGAGAAGACAGTATAGCTTGCCCAATTGTACCCTGATTCTCGATGGTTTCGGCGATGATTTCGCCCCAGCTAACCCCGGTGATAGCCGACCTTTACTCTCAATTTTGACTAACGTAGAATGTCGGTTAATCGGGGCCAATAAAGTCCTGCAAGGTGGTCGGGTTTTCTTGGAAAATTTAGTCCAAGCGGTCAGTCAGTATGCCCAAGAATTTTTGAGTGGTGTTCGTCATCCCCAAGATCCCGTCCATGAACCAGATCATGTGTACCTAGAAAAGATTGACCAGAATCTCCATCGTCTGGTCTGGTATCCATCAACGGACTTGAATATCCCAGAAAGTCCGGTGAAGATAGAAATCAGTACCGTGCAGTTATTCGATTTAATAGAAGCGATTGACCAATTTTTTGCCGATACTCGCACTTTACCCGACCTAACCCTGAAATTACAGCCAGTTTCCCGTCGCTACCATAAGGTGAATGAATCGGTGGCCAGTCGAACAGTGCCTTTTTTGGCAGGATTAGGCAGTCTTGTCGCTTGCGCCCTACTTTTCTATCTGTTACCCGTCCCCCAAGTCCGTAAACCAGAAAATCCCCCCATTCCTGCCGCTTCTCCTAGTCCCACCGTCCCCACTAATCCTGTCCCCCCTCCTAGATAAAATTAGTCCCTTGCGCTTTTCCCAACACCCCACACCCCACACCCCACACCCTTCTCCCCCACCCTGTCCCAGTTTTTAGAAAAAGTAACCGAGAAAAACCAGATCTTTTTTGCACAAGTTAGAAAAATTGTGTTACACTGGTAAATCTGTGAAGGTTTTTCGATAGGGAGTATTGAAAAAAAAATGACCAAACTGGGAACCCATTTGATTGTCGATGCTTGGCAAGTACCTGCTGACCTCCTCAACGATCCCGAGCGCATTCGTCGCGCTATCCTCGATGGAATTACGGCAGGAGAAGCAACGCTGATCGATTTGTGTGTCCACCAGTTCAGTCCCCACGGAGTTACCGCGACGGCGACTTTAGCTGAATCTCATATCGCGATCCACACCTGGCCTGAACACGGCTATTTCGCCGCCGATTTATTCTTCTGTGGTGCGGGTAAACCCGTGGTTGCCATGGAAATTTTGACCAAATCCCTGCAAGCAGGTGAGATTAAAGTGCGGGAACTAACCAGAGGATTCCCCAGTACTGCGGGAGTTTATGAAAGCAAAAAGGAAGAACCCCTTAAGTCTTCCCTGGTTATGGCCTAATTTCTAGCGCCGGCCTCAATAATAAGTTAGCATCACTGGCGATCGCCTAAACTGAAATCGTGATCAGGATAACCTTTGTTTTTATCCTCGCCCTCTTTCCCTCTCTCGTTAGTCTCTGGTTGATTAACCGATCCCAACAGAGATTAAGCAACCGTTTGAGGGGGATTCGCCATCGTCACGAATACAGCCCGGTGATGGCCAGTGATTTTTTGTCAATTCCTCTAGGGACAGAAAATAAACCGGCCTTGATCGGTGATCTTAGTTGTCGTTTTAATGCCTATTCCCCCCACTTGCGTTGTGCGGTTAATCCCACCGGTCCCTGTGAAGGTTGTCGGCAGTACGAAGCTAAAACTGGCACAGTGTAAGCGGCTTGAGCTTCCAAACAGTTCCCTATTTGCTATCCTTAAAAATTATCGCTATCGCAATTGAGGAGTGTGGGAATAATGGCGTTCAAACGAAATTTGACCCTCTTAATCATCGGATTAGGATTAACTTGTTTACCCGTATATCCGGCCCAAGCTAACCAAATCAGCACCGTCACCCCGAATACGGCAGCCAATCAAACTCTCGCTACCCATCTGGTCCTGAAACTGAAAGAGAGAAAAGTTTACGTTTATCAAGATAAGCAAGTTTTAGCGCAATTTACCGTCGCCGTCGGCAAAAAAGGCTGGGAAACCCCCACCGGTAAATTTGAAGTGCGGGAATTAGTTCGCAATCCCGTCTGGAAAAGTCCCTGGACGGGAAAAGTCAGCGCTCCCGGTCCCAATAGTCCCCTAGGGGAAAGATGGATCGGTTTTTGGAGTGACGGCAAAAATTCCATCGGTTTTCATGGCACCCCCGCAGAAAATTCCCTCGGTAGCGCCGCTTCCCATGGTTGTGTGCGGATGCGGAATCGGGATGTAAAAGTGTTGTTTGATTTAGTCCGCATGGGAACCCCGGTCATCGTTCAACCTTAATTCCGGCAGGTATTTTTTTAAGATAGGCAGGTCTTCCGGGCGATCAATATCGGCTAATTTAGGCAGATAAGCGGTTTTTAAAGCCAGTTTAGCGGCGATTGTCTGGGTTTTTGCCAAGACTTCCCCCGTTCCCCAGGGAATACCGTCAAAAAGCTCTGGAAAGACCTGTTTTAAAGCAATTAGGTAGTATCCTCCATCTAACGCCGGCCCTAAAACCATATCGTGGGTTTTTAGGGCTTCAAAGGCTGCTAAAATCTCTTTTTCCCCGATTTCTGGGCAATCTGTGCCAATAATAGCGATCGCTGTCATCCCTTGAGCAAAACCATCGGCAAAAGCATTTTGCATCTTTTCTCCTAAGTCTTTTCCCCGTTGAGAATGATAGCAATAATGCACACCTAACCAAGTACGCATTTTTTCCTCGCTGCCGCCATGGTAGTAAATGATCAGAGAGAGAAAATTCTTCAAACCCGCTAATTTACTGAGAGTATATTCGGCCAGTTTGCGGTGTAATTCTTCGGCTCCCTCGGCTGCCAAAGCTGGAATCATACGGGTTTTTACTTTCCCCAATTCCGGATAACGGGTAAAAATAATCAGTTGTTGTCTCCAGTCCACGAGTAAGTAGGGAGGCAAAATTATTTGTAGGATGGGTTAGCGGTAGCGTAACCCATGCAGGCGTTGGGTTTCATGCTTCAACCCAACCTACGTTCATCTTATATTTAATTCCACCCACCCACTTATTAGTTTTAGCCTACTGTCGATAGGAGGCAGGAAAGCTAATAAAACAGGCTTTATTGGCTTATAGCGTTTTTCAGTCTGCTGAGGTACAAAAGTTATGGGTTTTAGGCAAAAGGCAAGAGGCAAAAGGTAAGAAAAACAGGTGTACCTCACTAGCGTAGGAAACGCTATAGTATAGATTATTTTAGTTGGTTATTTAATTCTGTGTTGGGTTTCCTTACGTCAATCTAACCTACGATGGCTTCAAGTGCAAGTCCTGCAAAATATCGGATTTTTTCAGGTCATCGACCTCGATTCGGAATTAGAATTAGAATTAGAATCTGACTCAAGAATTTGTCTAATATCTGATAAATTATCAACTTTGTAAAAAGAGCCTAATGCAACACTTTCATGATCTTGTATCCAATGATAATGTGGATGATGATAGCCGTACAAGATACACTTTGCTCCAATTTCAATGCCTGGATTAATATCTGATTTTAGTGAATCACCAATAACCCAAACATCTTGACAATCAAAGCCTATATCTTGGATAAATTTTTTTAAAACTTCAGCATTTTTGTGAGGTACAACTCTTATAAAATCAAAGTATTTATACAGTTCATTTTTGTGTAACTTCTTTTTTTGAAATGAATTTTCACCTCTTGTCAATAATGCAAGAGAATAGTTTTGAGATGACCAATCAAGAATTTCTTTAGCCCCCTTAATAGTATTTGGTGTATTTTTTAAAATTAAACGGCCAAAATCTTTAATAGCTTTTAAAGTTTCCTCGGATATTTGATGATTTATCTTATGAGAAACAGATTTATAAGTTTCTATCATACTCCGAGTATAACGATAAGGAGAATGCTTTAGTTTTTGCATTTGAAGATGATCAATTTTTTCAAATTCTTCAATTAATTTATCTTCGTTAATTTGTAATTCTTCAGATAATTTTTCCACAAAAAGCTTTCTTGCAAGCCAATAAACATTGCTGGTATTTAGCAAAGTATCATCTAAGTCAAATACAATCAGACCACTTTTAGCCATTTTTATATTACCTTGATTATTACTAACCTTGAGTTCCCTTTGGAGATGGTGTTGGACTTGGACTCTCTAAGGGAATTGGATTTTGATTATTATTCTCAGATTTCGGTTGCATACTGACCACAACAGCAAGAACACCAGCTACGGCTGCAATAAACGTGAATATAAGAGATAGCCAACTTGCCCAATGACTTATAATTATAGATTTAACGTCATCTTTTGTTGCGAAATTTGAGCGAAGATCTAGTATTTTAGCTTCTACTTCCTGCTTAGTAAAATAAGGTGAATCTGAGCCTCCAACTATAATTTGAGATAAATTATATGTATTTTGCTGAACTAGGACATCGTTAAACTTTTGTTCTTGTTCTGCTATTGACATCTCTCTCTTGTAAGGACTTGTAGTGTCATTTGGCATTTCCTCAAAAATTATTGTCAAAATTTTTTGACCTCTTTGTATACTTAAAGGGTCTTTTCCGAGGTTAATCGCCTTAATAGTAATAAGTCCTTGAAAGCCAGGATCTATATGACCTGGATTCAGAACAAGGAGACTTTTAAATGAACTCTCAGCATTTCTGGCAAAAACAGTCGCCATGATTTTTGACGATAGCTTGATTTCTTCCCATGTAAATAAGTTTATAATTTCACCCGGTTGAATATCAAATTGCCTATTAGCATCTGGATGATTTGCATTGATGATTTGACCATTTTTAAAAATTGTTCCAATTCTTAGGTCATAGCTGCAAGCTTCCAAATTGGCTTTCACAGCATTTAAAACCAAGTCTCCTGAATCAATTTTGGCTTCAATATCTTGTTTAGAAAGAATTCCTTCTGACATTAGACAAACTCCAAAATAATCTGTGATTACTTGTTACAGCGTTTCTCCGGTAGACGAGGTACGTTCTCGCGGCTGAAATCCTTTACCGGCAAGATTTGATATATACTTCACCTTTGTGAGAAACGCTGTAATTGGATGACAAATAAATAGTTAAACCGCAACCAGCTAGAGAACTGGAATTTCACGGGCAAGCCACTAAGCCTTAAAAGTATTGCCATGCAAGGATCGTAGCCGAAAAAGCAAAACTACGGTTTTCCCTGTGGATGGGGTTTAAGTTATGGCAATTATGGTATTTCTGCACTTGGTTAGAATTATACCAAAAGTCAGCGAACCTGCTCTTGGTATCTTTCCAGGATCCTTCCTCAAGCACAGTGGGGAAAAGGGCGATTACTATTCCGTCGCCTGGGATTGGCGGGAGCGGGAAGTGGACGAAGAAATTGAGCAACTGGAACAGATTGCCGATTTTCTGGCTGCCAATCCCGAACTCGTCGATTTATAGCGTTTCTCACACCTGTGTGGCACAGTTAAACCTTTGCTGATTAAGCTTTTCACCATCGACAATGTACCTCTTGCCAACAGGAAACGCTATAGTCAAGCTAGTATTGGGGAAATGGCGATCAAATATAGTCTGGGAAAATTAACTTTTGATTCCACCTTTTCGAGAATTTATTGAGTCACAAATTCAGAGCAATGATTGGCAAATTTTGCCCCTTAATTTACTACATTTTGAACGAGTAGCGCAATTGCCTGTTCAGCATTGTAGTAGATATGTAGGGGGTAAGTTCGCTTATATTACCGGCTCTTCTGGTTTCCGTAACACCGCTAGAACCACTGAGAACAGAGGACATCACTTTTGTGCAATTCCTGTGAAAGGTTGAATAAAACTATCCACACCGACAAAGGAGGTGAGGGGCGACCAGTTTAAAATATCCTCTAAAATTGATTGATAGCCTTGCACATTGGGATGAAGTCCATCTTCCATTAATCTTTCTTGACACCACAGATCACCCCGGTTCATCCAGAGATCAAATAAATCGAGATAGGGAATATTTTGCTCTAGACAAGCTTGTTTAGTGGTTTCTTTAAAACTATACTGATCGCCATGGTTGAAGTAAAAGCAATCTAAAAAGGGCATTTTCCGCTCATCCACGGGAATCATACCTATAAACAAAACCGGGCAAAGAGAACGGGCCCGGGTGAGTAAATGTTCGATTTGAGTTTGAAAAAGATCGTGATCGGTATAAGTACGACCATCGGGCCGGCCTAAACGGGCTGTATCATTAACACCGACGGAGAGAAGAATCAGGTCAGGAAGACGATTGCGAATTTCCCCCCTGAGACGAAATTCCTGTTCTAAACGTTCGGACACTTGTACCACTCGATCGCCGCGAATCCCCAAATTATACAGGGCATGACCGGCACTTTCCATCCACAAACGACGTAGGCGCTCGGCCCAACCGCCACCCACGGGGTCGCCATAGCCATAAACAAGGCTATCACCTAAAGCGACGATTTTGAGGGGATGGGTCATGATTAGGGCTTTGTCTTTAGTAGGTAAACGAGAAAGAGTTGGCATGATCGCTCGATCGAATCGGTTGTCCTTTACACTTGTAAACGAATTTGGTTAAACTGTCCGTGTATTATACTACATTAGAAATTTTTTCCTGCCAGTTAACTTAAATATCAGCTAGGCACTGATACCGACCAGTATAAAGCAGCCCGATGATCATTGCTTGCCTCCGAGTCATTTCCGGGCTAAATCTACTATAAAATTTATGGTTAAAACCTAGATAACTCGATGACTACTCGTTTAAGACGCGCGGTTCAAGACCGAGAATTTTTGATTACAGCCGAGATTACTCCCCCGAAAGGTGGTAATGCCAGTCATATGCTAGAAATGGCCCTCTGGCTAAAAAATCGCGTTCATGCGGTTAATATTACCGACGGCAGTCGCGCCGTAGTGCGAATGTCCTCTCTGGCTGCCTCCGCTATTCTCTATCAACACGATATTGAACCCATCTGTCAAATAGCCTGCCGCGATCGCAATGTGATCGGATTACAAGCAGATCTCATGGGCGCTCATGCCTTGGGATTGAGAAATATACTAGCTTTAACTGGAGATCCCGTCAAAGCAGGAGATCACCCCCAGGCTAGAGCAGTTTTTGACCTAGAATCGGTACGTTTGTTAAAATTAATCGATAAATTAAATAAAGGTTTCGACTTTAACGATAAATCTTTACCCGATGGACCCCTAGAACTTTTTGCCGGGGCTGCCGTTGATGTGCAGTCAAAAAGTTGGTCTGGTCTTCAACGCCGTTTTGAGCGTAAAATCGAAGCAGGAGCGCAGTTTTTTCAAAGTCAATTAGTTACGGATTTCGAGTGCCTTGATAAGTTCATGCAACAGGTGGCCTCCCTCGCCGATAAACCGGTTCTAGCGGGAATTTTTCTGTTAAAATCAGCTAAAAACGCCGTATTTTTAAATAAAAATGTGCCGGGGGTGCAAATTCCCGACCAGATCATTCAAAGACTCGCTGATGCACCTCATCCCCTCGAAGAAGGTATCAAAATCGCCGCCGAACAAATAAAATTAGCCCAGCAGTTATGTCAAGGTGTCCACATCATGGCGATTAAACGGGAGGATTTAGTCCCGAAAATTCTCGATGTGGCCGGTATCCCGCCAATACATAACTGAGATGAAAAGTCAATAGTTTTTATAAAAAATTAACTTTCATTTTGACTACTGGTCTTTTGACAAGAATTCTACCCCTAACCTAGGATGGGAAGGCTCAAAGCATCTTCGGGGTTAAAAGCATGGATTCCAATCTAGGTCAAGAAAAAGAGAATAGTTGTGGTAATTCCGGGCGAAAATGGTTGTCGATCGGTATTGCCCCCACTGGTATAATTTCCATTGGTATTGTCCCCATGGGCGTTATTTCCATCGGTATTGTTCCTATGGGAATAGTTTCCATTGGAACCGTGGCCATGGGGACAATTGCGGCCGGTTTTGTTTCCATGGGACTTTTCAGTATTGGTAGCGTTGGGATGGGATTAAATAACGGCCATTTTTCCAATCTTAATTCTCCCCCTGCTGAATCTCCCCATAAACATCATCAGCATTAAAATCAAGATTTGACTAGCAATCATGAATTATTCCATCCGTGCTGCCGTTGCTACCGATGTCAAGGCTATTTTTGACTTAATTGTTGCCTTAGCGGCCTATCAAGAACTCAGCCATTTAATGACAGGAAATAGTCAAGCTTTAGGGGAGCATTTATTCGGAGAAAAACCCTACATCGAAGCATTGGTGGCGGAAGTAGAGGGTAGAATAGTCGGTTTTGCCCTATTTTTTGCTAACTATTCCACCTTTATAACTAAACCGGGGATTTACCTGGAAGATATCTTCGTTTTACCCGATTATCGCAGTCAAGGTATCGGGAAAGCTTTACTAATGGCTGTGGCTAAAATTGCCGTCGCTAGGGATGCAGGACTTTTAGAATGGACTGTCTTAGAGTGGAATCAACTGGCGATCGATTTTTATGGAAAAATGGGGGCTAAGGTCTTCCAAGAGTGGCAAATTTGTCGTCTCACCGGGACAGCTTTAACCCAATTGGGTAATAGCGATAAATAGGGTTTGCTGAAAAAGTTTGTTGGTGGGGTTAGGAGTCAGGAGTCAGGAGTCAGGAGTCAGGAGTCGGGAGTTTCAGGCTTTGTTGCCCTCTCTTTTTTGTACCAATTGATGTACTACAATAAGGATAATGCAAGGTTTTTGATGGTCCCAATCCGATTTTCGCAGCATGAACATCGGATTTTAACAGGTCAAAAGCCTTATTTTAAAAGGGTTTTACCATTATTCAGCCAACCCTAAATAAGTCAGACCCGATGAAAAAATTTTCACCCCCACAGATGAAAGAGGTTTCTTTCCCTACACCCCACACCCTACACCCCACACCCTACACCCCACACCCCACACCCTCTTTCAAGTCAGACCTTTTGCCGATCCCAGAACTTTGTGATCGATCGAGACTCCTTGCTATACTATACCTCTGACACTGGCTTTCCTCATTGGTGCAGAATGCAACCCACAGACTCGAATAAATTTACAGAACAAGCTTGGGATTCGATTGTTAAATCGCAAGAAATTGCGCGACGCTTTAAAAATCAGACCTTAGAGGTGGAACACGTTATTATTGCCCTCCTAGAGCAGAATAACGGTCTAGCCACCCGGATTTTACAAAAAGCTAATATAGAAATTCCCCGACTGCAACAACAGCTAGAAGTCTTCACCAACCGACAGCCGAAAGTGGCCATCGTCGATCAATTATACCTAGGTCGTGGTCTTGATCTGTTACTCGATCGCGCGGAAGCATCCCGGGAAAGTTGGCAAGATAAATTTATCTCCGTCGAACATCTTCTCGTCGGTTTTGCCGAAGATGAAAGGGTTGGCCGGAAATGTTTACGCACTTTCAATCTTGACCCCCAAGATTTAGAATTGGCCATCAAAGCGATTCGCGGTACTCAAAAGGTTACTGAACCCAATCAAGAGGAAAAATACGAAGCTTTAGATAAATATGGCCGGGATTTAACAGCAGCGGCCAAAGAAGGCAAATTAGACCCAGTTATCGGTCGCGATGAAGAAATTCGACGGGTGGTACAAGTCCTCTCGCGACGGTCAAAAAATAACCCGGTTTTAATCGGTGAACCAGGAGTAGGAAAAACCGCTATTGCTGAAGGATTGGCCCAAAGGATTGTTAACGGAGATGTTCCCGAATCTTTGAAAAATCGTCAGTTAATTTCCCTCGATATGGGAAGTTTAATCGCTGGGGCAAAATATCGAGGCGAATTTGAGGAAAGATTGCGGTCAGTCATGAAAGAAGTTACCCAATCAGAAGGGCGAATTATTCTCTTTATTGATGAACTACATACCGTCGTCGGTGCGGGTTCTAGGGAAGGGGGATCGATGGATGCGGGCAACCTATTAAAACCTATGTTAGCTCGGGGAGAATTGCGCTGTATTGGGGCGACAACTTTAGATGAATATCGCAATCATATTGAAAAAGATCCCCCTTTAGAAAGACGTTTTCAACAGGTTTATATTAAGGAACCTTCCGTGGAGGATACTATCTCAATTCTCCGGGGTTTAAAAGAACGTTATGAGCTGCATCATGGGGTGACAATTACCGATTCGGCTCTAGTGGCAGCAGCTACCTTATCCCATCGTTATATTAGCGATCGTTTTTTACCGGATAAAGCGATCGATTTAGTCGATGAAGCGGCGGCAAAATTAGAGGTAGAAAGTACCACTAAACCCGCTGATTTGGAAATGATAGATCGTCGCTTAATGCAGTTACAGATGGAAAAATTTTCCTTAGAAAAAGAGGAGAAAAAAGATCGAGCTTTTCAAGAGCGTTTAGAAAGAATTATCGAAGAAATTGAGGAATTAGAAAGTAAACAAAAGCCTCTTGCTGACCAATGGCAAACGGAAAAACATATCGCCGAGGAAATTAAATTATTGCGAGAGGAAGAGGAACAATTGCGCCTACAGGTGGAACAGGCGGAACGAGCTTATGATCTCAATAAAGCGGCGCAATTAAAGTATGGCAAACTAGAAATTTTACAGGGGGAATTAGAAGTAAAAGAAAAAGAACTAGAAACTATTCAAGCAGCAGGTTCGACCCTATTAAGACAACAGGTAACTGATGCTGATATTGCCGAAATAGTTGCCCGGTGGACGGGAATTCCCGTCAATCGTTTAATGGAATCGGAACGACAAAAATTATTAGAATTAGAGTCTCATTTACAGAAAAAAGTTGTCGGACAAAATGAAGCGGTCACGGCAGTAGCAGCGGCGATTCGACGAGCGCGCGCAGGAATGAAAGATCCCTCGCGTCCGATTGGTTCATTCCTATTTATGGGACCCACAGGAGTGGGTAAAACCGAGTTAGCGCGGGCCTTGGCGGGGTTACTGTTCGACTCCGAGGAAGCCATGGTTCGCATCGATATGTCGGAATACATGGAAAAACACGCGGTTTCGCGGTTAATCGGCGCACCTCCGGGTTATGTGGGTTACGAGGAAGGGGGACAACTATCGGAAGCGGTGCGTCGTCGTCCCTATTCTGTGGTTTTATTGGATGAAGTGGAGAAGGCCCATCGGGATGTTTTTAACATTTTATTACAAGTGCTTGACGATGGGCGCATTACCGACTCTCAGGGGCGAGTGGTGGATTTTCGGAATACGATTATCGTGATGACCAGTAATATTGGCAGTGACCATATTTTAAATGTTTCCGAAGATGCCGATTATGAGGAGATGCGGAAACGGGTTTTAACAGCTTTGCGGAGTCATTTTCGTCCCGAATTTTTGAATCGTATCGACGATTTAATTATTTTCCATACCCTCAAAAAAGAAGAATTGCGTTACATTGTTCGTCTGCAATTACAGCGTCTGGAAAGATTATTAGCAGAACAAAAAATCAATCTAGAATTAACTGCGGCAGCAGAAGATCATATCGTTACTGTTGGTTACGATCCCACCTACGGGGCGCGACCTTTAAAACGCGCTATCCAACGGGAGTTAGAGAATCCTTTAGCCACAAAAATTCTCGAACAAGCTTTTATGGAAGGGGATACGGTGGTAATTGATTGTCTAGATGAAGTTTTAAGTTTTAGCAAAAAGGAGCTAGAAAAGGAAGGGCAAACATTAGAATTAGCCGTGGTTAACCTCAGTTCGGATTAAAACCATATAGGGGATATATTCCCCCTCTGCGGGTCAATTCAGCCAATATAAACAAAATTTTGCCCCAAAAGGAGTTATAGATTTAGCTAAACAGGTTTTATCGCTGTAACTGATGACCACAGCTACTACAAAAGCGATCGGTTGCCGCTACTTTTGCCCCGCATTGACTACAAAACCGCGTTTTACTGACGGTTTTTGCGTCTCCCATACTCATTTTCATATCTCCCATTTGCATTTCCATGGGGGCAAAATTCATCGACATATTACCCATTTTCATCGGTTGCATCGGTTGCATTGGTTGCATCGGTTGCATCGGTTGCATTGGTTGCATCGGTGGGGAGGAGAAACTGGTAGCGGTTGTCGATTGAGAGGACTGAGAAACTCCAGAGGTATGAGGGGAGGAAAAACCGATACTGCTTCCTTGAATTTGGATTCTGTGGGGTCCGGTTTCAGTGATAATTTCAATAATTGCCCCTTGGGGAATTATCTCTATTTGGGGTTCTTGTGTCCAAACTCCTGTGGCAAAACTACTGCTAGACTGCTGTTGTTGTCCCACCGCACCACTAGCGAGGGTTACAATCGTCTGCAGCCCTTGATTATCGAGATAGAGACGTTGTCCTGTGGGTAATTCACTATAAATAGCCATATTTTTGACAGTGAAAAGTAAAAAGTAAAAACCTAGTTCACACCCCTAGGATCCAGTCTAGCGAGGATAGAAATGTTAGAGGATTTTCTTAAGAATTTTATCGACAAAAAAAGGGTGGTTTAACCCACCCTCACCATGTCTCAAGAAAACAAACTTTTTAACGGACGCTACCGGCTAATTTATCGACCCGAATCGGTTTCATCAGGTACAATTTGAGGAATTGCCAAGCGTTAGAGGCGAAGATAGGCAATTTCTTCAGGAATTTAACCGGTGCGGGACTGTTTTCGCTATCGATCGCCCGTAATCCCTCGTTATTGCGAACACAAATCTCTAGGCGATCATAAAATTCAGGACTATCCACATCGAGAACAATCGGGAAGACGCGGCCGGCGGTTTCATTGGTCTTCTCGATCACATACTTATCGTACTCGCGAGCGTCCAAACCAAGAATGGCGTAGAAACCGGAACGCTGAGTATCATTGAGGTACATCGTAGCGAAGACCGAAAGCAGGAAGAAACGACACCAGAGACGAGCGCGCCAATCGTTAAGAATATCAGGCTGCGCGCGCATGATCGCATCGAAGAAGTCCCCGTGACGGTTTTCGTCTTGACACCAATTCTCGAAGAAGTTAAAAATCGGATAAACCCGATCTTCGGGATGTTGTTCGAGATGACGATAAATGGTGATATAGCGCCAATAACCGATTTTTTCGGAAAGATAGGTGGCGTAGAAGATAAATTTCGGTTTAAAGAAGGTGTAGTTACGGCTTTTGGTTAAAAATCCCAAGTCAAGGGAGAGGTTAAAATCCGATAAAGCCTTATTAAGGAACCCAGCGTGACGCGCTTCGTCCCGGGACATGAGGTTAAAGCATTCTGCGAGAACGGGATTTCTGTTTTTTAAACGTCTGCCGAGTTCTTTGTAGAGAAGAAAGCCGGAAAATTCGGCCGTGCAGGATCTTTCCAGAAATTCCACGAATAAGCGGCGAGTTTCGCCATCAATATGCTCCCAAGAGCGATCGAATTCTTGATTGCGAACGAAGTGATGCCGGTTATAATCGGTACGGAATTCCTCTAAAATCGCTTTCAGTTCTTCCTCGTTAGCGGCGATCGACATTTCCGCCATCGCTTCAAAATCAGTGGTATAGAAGCGGGGAGTGAGGATCGTTTCTTTAGCGGGAACTTTTATACCCGGACGGATTTCCTCGAATTCTGGTTTTTGGATCGTGCTGACCATAGGGATTATTGATTTTACTCTGGGATGATGATTGAGACGAGTAAAGGCTCTGACGTGATAATGACGAGCCGTGAAAAAACGGCTAGGATTCACTATAGCAAGCTCTCAGCCCTAGACTCCCTTCCTGTTCATTAAAAGTTACAACTCTTAATTAAGCTGTGTGAACAAACCCAGATTTTTCGCTGGGAGTCTTGACAAATGTTCGGAGATGTGGGGTGATATGGGGAAAACTTCTGGCGATTGCGCCTAAATAGAGTATTATGCAGAAAGTTGACCTATATCTTTACTCTGGAGAGTGTTATACAGAAAGTTTCTGTATAATAGCTGAGAGGGGGACAAGCGAGCTAGAAGGTAGATAGGGCAAGCGATATCGCTCTTTGTCCTTTGATGTAATCCTTCAACCGATAGCGGCTAATTTGCATTAGCTCTTCTATATTTTTTGG
>NZ_SFBV01000038.1:0-32039 GCF_007095585.1 Microcystis sp. M_OC_Ca_00000000_C217Col | reverse complement strand
AGTTGTCATCTGCTGAGGATTAAAGTGCGTACTCAACCCAGTTAGGGTTACTCAACAGAGGCCAGTCATCCCCCTATTTCTAGGTTTCGACTGAACGAATCGCACTTAATTGCGGCGTTTACATCCCTATCATGGAAAGTCCCACAAAAAAGACATTCCCACTCGCGGATATTTAACGCCTTTTTCCCGCCAATATTCCCACAACAGGAACATCTTTGGCTAGTTGGCTCCCATCGGGAAATTATCCGAAAATCACGCCCATATTTATCAGATTTTGCTGATAGTATATCTCGAAAAGAACGCCATCCTCAGTCTGATATGGCACGGGATAACTTACGATTTTTAACCATTCCTGATGTGTTTAAATCCCCTAAAATTATTGTTTGATTTTCACGAACAACTCTAGGGGATAGTTTATTCAAAAAATCAGTGCGAGTGTCTTTAATCTTTGCGTGGATTTCAGCCACTTGTTTTCTGGCTTTTTCCCGTCGTTTACTTCCTTTCTGTTTTCTAGAAAGGTTTTTCTGTGCCTTTCTTAGTCGTTTTAATCGTTTCTTGAACGGTTTTGGTGCGTTGAACTTTTCCCCTGTTGAAAGAGTCGCAAAGGTAGCAATCCCTAGATCGATCCCTATGGTTTGCTTGTTATCTGGCAAAGTTTCAGGACGAATCTCGACAACGAAACTGAGAAAGTATCGATCTGCTGCGTCTTTAATCAAGGTGACGCTAGAAGGTTTAGAGGGTAATGGACGGCTCCAAACGACTTTAAAATCACCGATTTTTGCCAAAGTAACGTGGTGTTGATTAACGGTAAAACCATTGTCAGTAAATCTTGCCGATTGTTGAGATTTACGTTTTTTAAACTTGGGAGGTTTTACTTTTTTTCCCTTCCTTTCTCCCTGACAAGATGCAAAAAAGTTAGAATAGGCTGTCTCTAAATCTCTCAAAGACTGTTGTAAAGGAATAGAATAAACCTCAGTTAACCACTTTCTTTATTCTGTTTTTTTAGTCTGAGTTAGTCTTTTGGAAAACTCGGTATATTTTGGCTTTTTTTCTCCTTGTTGATAAGTAGTCATGCAAAATTAATTACCTGCCCGATCGAGCTAAAACCCTTACGGGGCAATGATCGTCATGTGTAAATAATTTTGCCTAGGTACTTAGAGTTCTTGGCAGTAAGCTAAGGTATCGTTCCAGACAACACGCACGCACCCGAACAACTGAGACAAAAGCTTTTTTTGTTGGTCTGTTGGGTAAAGGCGATATTGATACCTTGCTTTCATTGTTGGTTTAAAATGTGTCTATCTGTACTCTATTTTAACTAGGTCTATCAATAATGTCAAGTCGGTCAGTAATCAGTAATCAGTAATCAGTAATCAGTGATCAGTGATCAGTAAAAAGACAGTACCGATGCAACAAGTTACACCGTCAAGGATGAAAGTAGTACCTACTTCCCACTTCCCACTTCCCACTTCCCACTTTCAAGTCAGTAGGAAAATTCTATTTAATACTGCACACTTAAAAAATCACATCTGATAACTTACCCACTGATAACTGATAACTGATAACTGATAACTGATAACTGATAACTGATAACTGATAACTGATAACTGATAACTGATAACTGAGAGGTGCGCCACTGGAAGTTCTCAGATGCTCTATTAAAGATCAAGAAAAGCCGTCGTTTCACGACGGGGTTTTAACCAAAATTTTCGATAAAAATTGCTGTAGAAAGAGCAATAACTGATATGCTCGATGACCTAAAATTCTATTATGTAGCGCAGACAGAAGTGGAAGATGAAGAAAATATTCCCACGGAACCAAATTCTGAAAGGTGGGATAGCAGTTATTTTAATGGCTAGGTACAGAGTCTTCCTTTTCAGGAGTTAGCAGCTATTATTCAGAGGATAATAACCCATGAGTTTATAATTTATTCCTATAAGAAATGTTGTAAATCTCTGCTCAGAAATAGAATCGGTCGGTGAGTCTGGCGGAAAAATTATCTTAAGTACCTAAGCAAAATTAATTACACATCCAAGCCGTCACCCGTCAGCCAAACGCTTTTTGTTGTGATCAGTAAACAGTGAACTAAAAATTCAAATCTGATCCCTGATAAGTACCTAGGCAAAATTAATTACACATATCTAACCCCCCCTTTGCCTCTTGCCTCTTGCCCTTTGCCTTTCTTCACTAGGAAATTTATTTTGCACGACTACTTAGCTGTCTCGGAGTCCCCCGTCTCCTGTCTCGGAGTCTCCTGTCTCGGAGTCTCGACTAGGAAATTAATTTTGCACGACTACTTATAATACTAAATCCGTTAAGTATAGGTAACATATCAGGATAGGCACTCATGCAAGAGGCAAGAGGCAAAAGGGGGAATAGATAATCAGTTTTTAATAACTGGATTTAGGATAATTGCTAATTGTTGGTATTGCTGCATAAGTGCGTAAAAGCTGATAGGATAACGAACGGAAAAAATATAGCTTGTCAAGGTGCAAGAAATCGCTACAATCATTACCAGCAGAGGCGATAGTAACCCCTCGATCATCCACTGGTTAACGAGCGCTAATGATTAGACAAACTTGGTTTTCTCAAGCGGTTTCGAGACAGCGAACCCGTGATTTTCCCGGTCGATCATTGATCGAGCCTCCACGGGCTTTTTTTTGGAGTTGATCGAACCATGTTGCAAGGATGGATTCAAATCGCGCTCACGATCCTGATAATCGTGGCAATCACCCCCTTTTTCGGGCGCTATATGGCTAGGGTGTTCATGGAACGGAGAACCCTACTCGACCCACTGTGCGATCGAGTCGAGAGTCTTCTTTACACCTTCGTCGGGGTGAAAGGGAAAGAGAATATGACCGGCTGGCAGTACGCCCGCGCCGTTCTCTACAGTAACGCAGTAATAGCAATTCTGGTTTTTTCCCTGATTGCGGGCCAAGGAGTCCTTCCCCTCAACCCGACGGGGATCCCCGCCCCCACTTGGGACACCACGCTACATACGACGATTTCCTTTATCACCAACACCGACCAACAGCATTATTCCGGAGAAACCACCCTCAGCTACGGGAGTCAGATCTGGGGACTCGGCTACCAAATGTTCACCTCGGCCGGAACCGGTCTAGCGGTGGGGATCGCCTTTATTCGGGGACTGACGGGGCGACCGTTGGGCAATTTCTACGTCGATCTGATCCGAGCGATCACCCGTATCCTCTTACCGCTCTCGATCGTGGGAGCAATTGCCCTGATCATCGCCGGAGTCCCAGAAACCCTCGCCGGCCCGGCGATCTTGCCGACGCTAGAAAACCCCAACCTGAGTCAGGCGATCGCCCGTGGTCCAGTGGCCCACTTCGAGATCATTAAGGAATTGGGAGAAAACGGCGGCGGCTTTTTTGCCAGCAACTCGGCCCACCCCTTTGAAAACCCGAACGGATTCGTCAATCTGGTGCAGTTGGTGGCGATTCTCTCGATTCCCACCTCCCTGATCTATACCTACGGTATTTTCGCCGATAATCTCAAGCAAGCTCGGTTAATCTATCTAATTCCCCTCGGTATCTTCATCGGCTTTACGATCATCACCGCAATCGGGGAATATAACGGCAACCAGGCGGTTAACTCCCTGCTGGGGGTCGATCGAGCGGTTAACTTCGAGGGGAAAGAAGTACGCTTCGGTTGGGCGCAATCGGCCCTGTACGCGGTAACTACCACAGCCACCATGTGCGGTGCGGTGATCGCCATGCACGATTCCTTGATGCCGAACGGCGGCTTCGCCACCCTCTCGAATCTCTTCCTGCAAATCGTTTTCGGCGGTCAGGGAACTGGCACCGCCTACCTGTTTGCCTATCTAATCCTCGCGGTATTCGTCACCGGGTTGATGGTGGGACGAACCCCGGAATTCCTCGGGCGCAAAATTGAGAAACGGGAAGTGGTGTTAGCGAGTTTTTTAATTCTGCTGGTTCACCCGATCGCCATCCTCATCCCTGGAGCGATCGCTCTTGCCTTTCCTGACTTTCAGGGCATCAGTAACCCCGGCTTTCACGGATTATCTCAAGTTATCTACGAGTACGCTTCCGCCGCCGCCAATAACGGATCGGGCTTCGAGGGACTGGGGGACTCCCAACCCGCACCGCTCGCGATCGCGGCTGGGGCGAAACCGACGATGACCGCTCTCTGGTGGAATCTCAGCGCCTGCTTCAGTTTATTGGCCGGACGGTATATCCCGATCGCTGCCCTGCTCTTGTTAGCCGATGGGATGTCCCGCAAACAACCAGTTCCCGCCACCACCGGAACCCTCCGCACCGATACCGGACTCTTTACCGGCGTGACGGCGGGGGTGATTTTAATTCTCGGTGCGCTGACTTTCTTGCCGATATTGTCCTTCGGTCCGATCGCGGAAGCCTTTCAAATCACCCGGATGATCGGCTAGGAGTTTAGATAATTTATGAGAACGAACAAAGGAAATTCCAAATCCCCCCGACCGTTGCGAGTGCCGAGAGGTCGCCGGGACGACCGGCGCCATACCCCCAAGGTAAACCGGACCGGTCTCTATCAAAGCGCGATCCGGCAGTCCTTTCTCAAACTCGACCCGCGCATCGCCGTGCGTAACCCTGTCCTATTCGTGGTCTGGTTGGGAACGATCGTCACGGCCCTGGTGACGATCGACCCGTATCTATTCGGCACGATCGCTGGGGAGAAGGGACAACAACGGCTACTTAACGGCATCATCACCCTGATCCTCTTCTTAACCGTGCTGTTTGCCAACTTCGCCGAGGCGATCGCCGAGGGACGGGGAAAAGCCCAGGCCGATGCCCTGCGATCGACCCGCAGCGACACGATCGCCCGAAAAATCCTGGCCGACGGTTCGATCGAGTCGGTCAGTTCCACGGCCTTGGGTCGGGGCGATCGGGTAAAACTGCTGGCTGGGGACGTGATTCCCGCCGACGGGGAAGTGATCGAGGGAATCGGTTCGGTGGATGAATCGGCGATCACCGGAGAATCGGCCCCGGTCCTCAAACAACCCGGCACCGACATCGCCAGTTCCGTCACCGGTGGTACGCGGCTTCTCTCGGACGAGTTGACAGTGCGGATCACCCAAGACCCCGGCCAGGGTTTTATCGATCGCATGATCTCCCTGGTGGAAGGGGCCGAGCGCACGAAAACCCCCAACGAGATCGCGCTGACGGTACTTCTAGCCGTGTTAACCCAAGTCTTTTTAATTGTCGTCGCCACGATTCCGCCGATTGGGAACTATATCGCTGGTTTTCTGGAAACGAGCCTCAGTCCTGCGGTGGCGAATACCTTTCGGGCCGGCTCCAGTATCGCCATCTTGATCTCCCTCCTCGTCGCCCTCATTCCCACGACGATCGGCGGTTTATTGAGTGCGATCGGCATCGCTGGGATGGATCGTGTGGCTCAGTTTAATGTCATCGCCACCTCTGGACGCGCCGTGGAAGCCTGCGGTGACGTAAATACCCTCCTTCTCGACAAAACGGGAACAATCACCCTCGGCAACCGGCTGGCTGACGAATTTATCCCCGCCAACGGTCATAACCTCGAGGAATTAGCCCAGGTCTGTCTAGCGGCCAGCCTTTTCGACGAAACCCCGGAAGGACGCTCGATCGTTACCTTAGCCCGGAATTTGGGCGCAAACCCCGATATCGATGGCCAACCCGGTGAGGCAATCCCATTCTCGGCTCGTACCCGCATGAGCGGCACCGATAGGGACGGGGAGGAATACCGCAAGGGGGCCGTAGAAGCGATTAAAGGTTTCGTCCGTTCTAGGGGTGGTTCCGTTCCCGCCAGCCTCGATCAGGCACAGGAAAGGGTTTCCCGTTTGGGGGGAACTCCCCTGGCCGTCTGTCGGGGTAACGATATCTACGGGGTGATCTATCTCAAAGATATAGTGAAACCAGGATTAAAAGAGCGTTTCGACCAATTACGGCGCATGGGTGTGAAAACGATCATGCTCACCGGCGACAACCAGATCACGGCCTCGGTGATCGCGGCGGAGGCGGGGGTGGATGATTTTATCGCCGAGGCTACCCCGGAAGATAAGATCGAGGTGATCCGTCGCGAGCAATCCCAGGGCAAGTTAGTTGCCATGACGGGGGACGGCACTAACGACGCACCGGCACTGGCCCAGGCTAATGTCGGTGTGGCGATGAACTCTGGAACCCAAGCGGCGAAGGAGGCGGCTAATATGGTGGATCTCGATTCCGACCCGACCAAGCTGATCGATTTAGTGACCATCGGCAAACAGTTATTAATTACCCGCGGCGCCCTGACCACGTTTTCGGTAGCTAACGATATTGCTAAGTATTTCGCCATTATCCCGACGATTTTCGCCGCTGCCGGGATCGGTGCTTTAAACATTATGGGTTTGAAAAGCGCTCAATCGGCGATCGTCTCAGCCCTGATCTACAATGCCCTGATTATCCCCGTTTTGATTCCCCTAGCACTTAAAGGCGTTCAATTTCGCCCGCTCACCGCCGACCAACTATTGCGGCGCAATATCCTCATCTACGGCGTGGGAGGCGTGATCGCGCCGTTTATTGCTATTAAGATTATTGATGAGATAATTTCAGCGATCGGGTTGAGGTAATGGGAAAATCGGCAATATTTAAGCCTAGTTTATTCGGATTGAAGCACTCGAATCGGGATTTTAGCCAAAAAGAAACATGGGGTAAAAATCAATTTAACTCCTCATTTCCAGCTTCTTTGTGCGCTTACTTGGATGGGAAAGGACTGAAAAATGTCTATCTGAAACTCGATGAAAATTTAAAAGTTCAACCGGCGGAGTTAAGTACACAAGAGTTATACGGTCTAGCTCCCGATTCCGATAATTTATTTTATGCTTTCGAGAGTCAATTTACGCCGTATAATCAATTTGTAATCGGTAGTTTGCCTAGAGTCGATCTAGTAACCCAGAGAATCGATAACGGTAATTGTCTTCGAGGTCTGGAAATTAAATTAACCGCTTTACCAGACAATACAACTTGTGACTTAGAAGATATTCGTTATGGATGTGAAATAGTGGTTAGACCAGATACCATTGTGTATCTCGCCTGTAGTATAATTAATCACATTAGGCAAAATATACAAAAATTACAGGAGATTATCGGTAGTGATTTCGATTCTATTCAAGACTGGACAGAACCGAGAGAGGTAATGCCTTATTTACTATCAATAGTTGGCGTTATTGACCGACTATCGCTTGATTTATTGCCCTATCAACAACCATTTTTAATACAGCCTATCTGGAAAACGGAAGGCAAATCTTCAAAATTGGCAGAGCAATGTTTAGATGTGTTCGTTTGGAGCGATCTAGCTTTCACTCGGCTATTCGTAGATCTGACTAAATTTGAAGCGAGAATAGAAAAAAGTATTTCCAGACAAATACGTTCTGCGATATGGCTGTTCAAAATGCTTGACGATTTCAGCAAACAGGAGCGCATCAATCATAGAAAAATAATCGATCAACTTTCTTACAATACAAAAAACGATAAAGCGTTTGCATTAAGCGGCAAAATTACCAACCGGTATATGCGTTCAGAAATTTTGCATCGACCCAGAATTAACAAGTCAGAAATCAGAGAAATTATTTTAGGAGGTGGACAAAATTTATTGAGTCCTGAAAGGCGATTTGATGCTATTATTTATAATTCACCCGATTTGTTTAATTTAGGGGAGGGAGCAAAATGATCACAATCGATTTATTCGCTGGTTGTGGTGGTTTATCTTTAGGTTTCCAGAAAGCGGGGTTTACTATTGTGGCCGCATTTGATAATTGGATACCTGCTATAGATGTCTATAGAAATAACTTTAGTCATCCGATATTTAATGTCGATTTATCTAGAGAATCTAGCCAAGAAATATTTGCTCAATATAATCCTGAGATTATTGTCGGCAGCCCTCCTTGTCAAGACTTTTCCAGTGCTGGGAAGAGAGACGAGGGTTTAGGACGAGCGAATCTAACGCTCACATTCGCCGAAATTGTAACTGGAGTAAGTCCGCAATGGTTTGTTATGGAAAATGTGGATAGAATTGAGAAAAGTAAAATACTCATTCAAGCAAAACAAATTTTTAAAAGCCATGGTTATGGTTTAACTGGAAAAGTTATTAATTCTTGTTACTGCGGAGTTCCTCAAACTAGAAAAAGATATTTTCTGATCGGTAAAATGAACGAAGAAGATGATTTTTTGATCGATGAAATCAATAACAATTTATCAAGTCAACCTCTGACTGTATTTGACTATATGGGCAAAGAATTAGATATAGAATACTATTATAGACATCCTAGAAGCTATCAAAGAAGGGCGATATTCAGTATTTATGAACCTAGCCCTACTATTCGAGGAGTAAATCGACCAGTTCCCAAAACCTATCGACAACATCCCGGGGATGCTTGTCATCTTAAGGAAAAATTAAGACCGTTAACAACAATCGAGCGAAGCTATATTCAAACTTTTCCTAAAGACTTTATTTTTGCTGGAACAAAATCTAATCTAGAACAAATGATTGGCAATGCTGTCCCTGTTAATTTGGCCAGATATGTGGGCCAATGTATTCTTAACTATGAATTGAAAAAGGGGAAAAAGACAACCTATTGACAACTATAGCTAAGTAAGTGGTTATAATTAAATTGAAAATAGATTTTGTCTTTGATCCCCCCTTAATCCCCCCTTGATAAGGGGGTGTCGATCCCCCCTTAATCCCCCCTTGATAAGGGGGGTGTCTGATAATTTTTAACGCCTACCTACTTATTTTCTTGATTTACTGGCAAAAACAAATCTCCAAAAAACTCTAATTCTTATGAAAGCATCCCTTAGAAAATACCGATTTTTCTGGTATATTTTCTTAAATTTCTGTCTAACAATTCTTTTCTCCTCCATCGTTCAAGCTTCTACGGGAAGCACTATAAATAGGGGGCAATCCTTCGCATTAACCCTTTTAGGATTAGTCGCTTTTGCTTTATTTATCTACCTATTCCTTGTCATCTTTGTACCGGAGAGGTTTTAAGAGATTTCTGGCACAATTAATTTTTGAGAGTTCAAAAATGGGAAAAAGCAGAAAATCTCTAAATAGACTCTTTCATTGATTGTTGTTTATTCTTAATTCTCCTGACTCCTGACTACTGGCTCCTGACTCCTAACCCCACCAACAAACTTTTTGCCGCAAACCCGACTTAAGAGGTCTAATCATGAGTTTTGCACGCGAGGCCGGTAGAGCCATCCGTTCTACCCTAGTTCTCTGGGTGATCACTGCGCTGATCTATCCTTTCTCGATGATCGCCATCGGTCAAATTCTTTTTCCCTGGCAAGCAAACGGGAGTTTAATTACCAATAATCAAGGTCAAGTGGTGGGTTCGGCTCTAATTGGGCAACCTTTCACCAGCGATCGCTATTTCAATAGTCGTCCAAGTACCACCGCCTACAGTACGGCCGCTCCGAAAAACGATCCTAACAAAGTCCTGCAAACCGGAGTTTCGGGAGCGAGTAACCTGGCCCCTAGTAACCCCGCATTGATTGATCGCATTAAAGGAAAACCCGATTCCGACATGAAAAAAGCACTGGAGGGGGAGATTCCCCGATTAGAGAAAGCGGCAATTAAACCCACCGCAGATCTAGTATATACCTCCGGTTCCGGTCTCGATCCCCATATCACCCCAGAGGCCGCCAGGTCGCAGATCGAGCGGGTGGCGCGCTCGCGGGGATTACCGACGAATCAAGTGGAGATCCTCGTTATCAAAAACACCGACGAGCGCTTTCTCGGCATCTTCGGCGAACCGGGGGTTAACCTGCTGAAACTGAATTTGGCTCTAGATGCGATCGCAAATTCCCGCGCAAATTCCCGATAGGGTTTCTGATGCTAAATCCTGTTTAAAAGGTATAGGAAAGTGGCAATGTGGAAACGAGGTCTATACTGATAGTTTATTCCGCCAAATAGCACTAAAAGTCTTGCCTGATAAGCATTTCACGATTCCATAAGCAAAAATTATCACACAAAGTCGAGAAGAGCCGCAAGAGAGAGTTTGCCTTTAAAAACCCCAAGTTAGTAGATTTACAAAAATGGGATGCAGCCGCTAAAAAACTAACTGGGAGAGGATGGTTTAGCTGATCTTACCTTGGGATTCACATTTAAAACCTTGATCGCGCCAAGCTTCTAAATCAACGGAATTTAAGGGAATGACTTGCCAACAGGGGGGAGAGATTAATTGTCCCACAAAAGCCCAAATTATACTTCTAGTCACATCTAAACCAGTTTTTAGCTTTGATTCGTGATTACCCGGAATACCAATTTCTCTGACTGCATCGATTTCTACTGCTATACCGTGGGATTGCAAGTGAATTGCTGCTAACCATTGAGCGCGAGGTAAATGAGTAGGAGAGGTGATGACTTTTACTTTATGTACTCCCCATTGTTTTAAAATTGGCACGGCAAAGAAAAAATTGCCGAAGGTAGAATCAGCACACTTTTCTAACCAGACGTTAGTTTTTGGCGCTTTTGCCCGTTCAAATAGTAATAAAATACAGGGGTCTTTCGAGCCTTCGGAAATCAAAATCGGTATATTGGGGTATTGCTGGGCCAGATTAGCTGCATAAATTTCCCGACGAATGCTGCCCCCCAAAACTAAGATGGCATCAATGGGTTTTTGTTGATTAATTGGCAAGCGGACGGCTAAATTAATCGCTAGATTAAGGATAATAAACCCAAAAACCAGAATCAGAGTTAGTTTTAACCATCTTTGCCAATGCCGGTGTTTACGCACAAAATTTTTCGATTTTTTCCCCATTGTTTAGAGATGGTGTAACAATTGTGCTTTGATAATTTTTTCTGCGGGGTTGAGTTTAACTAATTGTGAACCTGTCCCGTCTTTACCCGTAACTGTCACAGTCTCTACCTCTAAGGGTAGTTTTCGATTCTGATTGGTACTTAATAACACTATACTCCCCTCCCGGGCCGCTACCATGGCCGCTAAACTATCCTGTTTGTTAACGAATTGTAAAGCAGGTGAACCAAGATCGCCTAATTGTGATAGACGTAAATTCTCGATCCCTAGTCTTTTCCCGTAACCTAATCCCGAAATCAGCAGCAGATTTTCCCGATGAGGGAGAGAAACACAACCAGCTAGATGTTCCCCGTAGCGCAACCGCAAAATTGCCAAACCCTGGGCAGATTTACCCATAATTGGCAATAATTCCTCGCGCACGGGATAACGCAACACCCGACCGCTACTGGTGGCGATCGCTAAGTCCAGGCCCTCGTGAGTAAAAATAGCACCATATAGGCGATCGTCTTCTTTCAATTTCATCAGGGACAAACCCCGACTACCAACCCCCTCTAATTCATTGATGGGAAGTCGCTTTATTCGCCCCTGTTGACTCAGTAAAAGCAATTCTTGATTTTTTTGAGGTTCTGTGAAGAAAAATTGATTTAACACCGCTTCTGACTCTTTTTGGGCGGTTTTGGTCAGCAGACTGGAGATTAATACTGGTTGATTCGCTTGCGGGGGAACTTCCCGGATAGCAATCGGGTAAGCTTTGGCATTATCGAGGATAACTAGGAAATTTTCCCGTTTTTCGATCGCCTGTTGATAGATAATTAAACCCCAGTCCGGCGCTCGCTCTTCTGGTGTCGTCCAACTGATTTTATCTTCGGCATCAAGCAATAAAATCGCATTTTCTGGGGGTTCTTGGGGCGTAAATAGACTTAAACTCGGTGCATTCTCACTCTCAGACTTTTTCTTAACTTTATTCTCCTGTTTTTTAACTTCTGACTTCAAAGAGGATGTAGGGTGTGGGGTGTGGGGTGTGGGGTGTGGGGTGTGGGGTGTGGGGTGTGGGGTGTGGGGTGTAGGTAAGGAAACCTCTTTCATCTGTGGGGGTGAAAATTTTTTCATCGGGACTGTCTCCTGTTTTTTAACAACAGAATCCTGTTTCTTCCCTGCTGCCTGCTGCTTCCCGTCTCCTGTCTCCTGTCTCCTGTCTCCTGTCTCCTGTTTTTTAACAACAGAATCCTGTTTCTTCCCTGCTGTCTCCTGTCTCCTGTCCCCCGACTTCCCGGTGCGAATTTTTGTCCGTCTGCTATCGGCGAATTTTTTCTTTAAAGAGCGCAATTCTTTTTTCAGAGACTTGAGAAACTCCTGACGGTTATGGAGGAGGGTTTCCAATTGTTGAATTTTTGTTTGTAATTCCGTCGCTTCCGTCTCTAACTTTTGTCTTTCCAAACCAGTTAAACGACGCAGAGGCATAGCTAAGATAGAATCAGCTTGAGCGTCACTAATGCCCAATTCTGCCTGAAAACGATACTTAGCCGTCGTCCCATCGGGAGCATTTTTGAGAATATCCACCACTCGATCGATATTCTGCAAAGCTAATAATAAACCCTCGACTAGGTGTAAGCGATCGCTGGCCTGTTGCAACTCATCGCCATACTGACGGGTGAGAGTCGTTTCTCGAAAGCGCAAGAATTCCTGTAAAACTTCTTTTAAAGACAACTGCCGGGGTTGATTATCAACCAAAGCGAGGATAATCGCCCCAAAATTAGTCTGCAGCGCCGTTTGTTGGTATAAAGCGGCCAAAACCTGCTGCGGTTGACTTTCCCGCTTTAATTCAATCACCACCCGAATGCCTTCGCGATTGCTTTCATCGCGGATATCGGCAATTCCCTCCAATTTCCCTAAATTAACTAATTCGGCGATTTTTTCAATCCATGCCGCCTTATTCACCTGAAAAGGCAACTCAGTAACCACAATTGCCGTCCTTTCCCTTCGGCGCTTGCCCTCAATGATAATTGTTTCAGTTTTCGCCACTCCGCGCACGGGAATAATCCCCCTACCGGTGCGATAGGCCTCGCGAATGCCGGTATCATCTAAAATCTCGCCTCCCGTGGGAAAATCGGGACCGGGGATAATTTCTACTAACTTTTCCTCGCTTAAATCGGGATTATCGATCAAAGCGATTAAACCTTCCACCACTTCCCCTAAATTATGGGGAGGGATATTAGTCGCCATCCCTACCGCAATACCCGAACAACCATTAAGAATCAGTATCGGTAACTGAGCGGGTAAAACAACTGGTTCCTGTTGAGAATTATCAAAATTACTGCTAAAATTAACGATCGCTTCGCTAATTCCCCCTAAAACCGCCTGATCACCGATGCCGGCCAAACGGGTTTCTGTGTAACGCATGGCTGCTGGGGGGTCGTTATCGATCGAACCAAAGTTACCATGGCCCGATAAAAGTGGGTAACGACTGGAAAAATCCTGTACCATACGAACCAGTGCTTCGTACACTGACTGATCACCGTGGGGATGATATTTACCCAACACATCCCCCACCACCCGCGCACATTTGCGAAAAGGGCGATCGGGAGTTAAACCCAGTTCGTGCATAGCGTATAATATGCGACGATGGACTGGTTTTAAGCCATCCCGTACATCCGGCAAGGCTCGCCCCACGATCACACTCATGGCATATTCTAGATAGGAGCGTTCCATCTCTTGGTGTAAGGCCGTGGGTATAATTTGACCACTAGCTAAGAAATCCAGTTGTTTGGCCATGAGTCTCTCGTTTTCAATCTGTCTAGCTGTGAATCATACGGCATTTTGCCCTTTTTAACCTCGTTTATCCCTGAGCATCCCTATGACGACTGTTTTGATTGTAGAAGACGACCCGATTAATTTTCGCGTTTTTGCCAAAATTTTGACCAAACGAGGTGGTCTAGAGGTTAAAGGGACCGAAGATGTGGAAGAAGTGCTTCGTATTGCTCGGGATAAGGAAGCGGACGTGATCTTAATGGATGTCTCCCTCTCCCATAGTGTCTATGAAGGGAAAGCGGTGGATGGTATTAAAATCAGCCAAATTCTCAAAGCTAACCCCGAAACCGCCGATTTACCCGTTATTCTCGTCACCGCTCACGCTATGGAAGGCGATCGAGAGAATTTTCTCAAGCAGAGTCAGGCCGATGGTTATATTTCTAAACCGGTGGTTGATCACCAAGCTTTTGTTGAGCAAATTTTGGCGATTATCCCTCGGGATTCAGTCTAAGCTTTGAGTCTTCTTTTGTTAGTATATCAGTATTGATCTAGACCAGCTGCTTTCAGTTTACTCCTAACAGCTATCTCCCTAATCCTCCACTCTGCCATAGATGGCGTAGGCTCGATCGAGCGACCAGGCCCACATCTGATCCCCTAGGGAAAAATGCCACCATTCCCCCTTATGTCGGCTAAATCCCGCCTCCTCCATCACTTTAGCCAATAAAACTCGTTTTTGATGATAGCTCTGTTCTCGTGGGCTTTTTGCGGCAATATAATGATCGGGATGCGATCGCTCTCCGATCTCATCGATTTCTCCTCCCATGGGGATGGCTTGTCCCTTCTCATCCACTAGGGTAATATCGATCGCCGCTCCGGTACTATGGGGCGGCGGGGTGGCGGCATTATCGCTGGGAATTGCCCAAATAGTGTAAACTTCTGTTAAAATCGCTTGACTTTCTGCCTCCGATAGTTTCTCTTTGGCTAATCCTTTTGTGTCTAGGAGAGTCTGAAAACTATAATCGACCATAAATTGTTGCACTTCGATCGGTCGATAGGCATCAAAAATCAGAATTTGCCAACCGGGTTGATAGACTTGCAGACGGTTTTGAGCGTCAATCAGAGCATTTAACACCCCTTGTCGCAAAAAATAGGGAGATTTACCCCGATAATTAGCCCCCAATTTCTCGTAAGCATGGGGAGAAGGGATAACAAATTTATCTGCGGGTATAGGTACTAGGGGTTCCCCACATTCACGAATAGGAATTTTTTGGTAGGGTTTCATCGCGTCGTCGAGAAACAGTAATTTTATTGATGGTCCACTCGATCGCCAGTTTACATAGGGTTTGCGGCAAAAAGTTTTTCGTGGGGGTAGGGTGTGGGGTGTGGGGTGTGGGGTGTGGGGTTTTACCCATTTTCAGGTGGTCAATTACCTAATTTTCAGGGAAAAAGTCCAGGGATTTTCCCCCCAATCACTACAAGGGTCGGCACTTTTTGAGGGAAAAAAGTCTAAAAACCTTATCCAACAAGGTTGTTAGATTTATTCAGCAAACCCTACATAAACCCGTTATTCCTCCTCCTCAACGGTTGTAGGGAATTTCATACTGGCCCAAGTTAACTGTTTTTGCGGGTCTTTTTCCGGTTCACTAAAACTCTCTTTGAGTTGTTCTTTCACCTGAGCAATATTGCCACTTTGAGCGGCATTCTTTAGATCATAGACATAACGAGCATTTTCGATCGCTTCCTCTTTACTACGAGAACTAGACTCAAAGCATTTTTCTAGGTCTTTGTAAATACCCTTGCGAGAGATTTTGAGAAAATATTGACGTTCTGTATCGATAAGTTTAGCCAATAATTCTAGGTGCATGGAATCCTCGGCACAGATATCCGCGAGGATATCCCATTCTTCACTCCCCAAAAGATTATTATCCGCCCCCGGTCGCGGATCTTGAAAAGTTTCTCCAGTCACTTGTTTATAAATCTTCGGTAATTGGTCATCAAATTCGTGCTTTTCTTCCCTCCAAATCCGGCGAATTTCGCTGAGTTCCTCCGTGGTAATTAGGGTAATATCTTTCATCTCCTCTGGGGCATTAGTACGCACGCTCTCCTGAGCTTCTAATACCCTTCTCAGCCAATATTCCCGCCATTTTTTAGTATAAGGACCGGGTATGGGTTCGATCTTGTCTGAACCAAAAAGTTCAACCTTGCCATAAATACGGCGAAAATCTCGCCTTTCTCTGTCGTTTTTTAAGTCTAATTCGTTGCGAAGCTCTAAAAGTGGTTGTAACCATTCTTTTTCTTCGTCATTCTGTATCATTGCCTCCATCGATTTATCTTTATTCACCAACGTACACACCCAACAACCAAAGCGCGAATCTCCACAGCTAGGAGTGGAAGTATCTACCACTAGGGGACATTCATTATCCGCAGTCGCTCCTCTATACATTGCTAATAATTCTTTGTTATCTCCTCCCCAGGGATTTTCCCACTGCATTAAGTACATCCATACTTCATCAGTACGCCAATCTTCTATGGGAGTATAAATCAAAGAGTTGATTAAACGTCCATTGGGGCTTAATCTGTCACGAACTCTACCTATTTCATGTTTTTTCATGGTGATTGCTCGCGCTTGACTTTCAGCCTTCCTAATTCCTAGCACAACAATAGTTTCACAATGAACTCTGACTAAATTGCGAATAAAGTTATTGACAGGCTGAATTTTCATGCGATCAGTACACCAACGAAAGCCGTGCCTTGGAGCAGGATATCCTTTTCCTATCAAACAAACCCAGAAAGTAGCGTCAACTTCAGGATGCAGTAGATGCGATTTAACAGGCATTTGTTGCTGTTTTGCCGCTTCTGTAAGCTGTCTAATACATCTGCGTACCCAAGTAGAAACAATTGGGTTTTCAACAAAAGTATCGGTAGTGATGACATGAATGGTTTTGTGTCGCTTCTCTAATGGTAAGGCAGCGATCGCATTCCAGATTAACTGCAATATACTTGTACTATCTTTTCCCCATGATACTCCCACAACCCAAGGAATAGTATCTGCACAGTATAATTCCTGTATTTCTTGAGTTAAATAATTTAAATCCTCGACAAACTCCGCAATAGTACGGATAGGCGACTTATCTGATTTGAGGGTATCTGTCATAAAAAGTCCGTATTTCTCTCGATACTGAGTGTCTCAAGGATGACTACAGAGTTTCGCCTAAAGATGAAGTATGACGGGATTTGGCATCATCCTTGGGCGATCAGCTGCTGTTCCTTGTTCCCTATTCTGGCGTTCCCTATTCCCCAAAACGAAAACTTCGTGCCTCATCATTAAGATAACTGCTATAATATATGATTATTGAGTGTTTTTTGGTATTTTTTTCTATTATGTCTGATATTGCAGCTCATTCTTCAGATTTGACTCAACAACTGAATCAGGTACTGGAATACTACTTTTCTGAGCATTACAGAGAGAAATGCTATCTTGGGCTAGTTTTCCAACAAGGAAAACGAAAAATGGTTCAAATAAACGTTCCCGCTCATGATTTACCAACCTTGCTCCAAGCAAAGCCATCTACAGGGAACGATCCCGATTCAGGAAAAAATCGCCCAGAGGTTCAAGGACATACAGAGGAAGTTAAAGAATATATCCTTAAGCGGATTAAACAAGATAAACCATGGATTTTAGGAACTCTAACAGCTAATGTTGATCCAGAAAAAATTAAGCTGATCGATCTTGCTCGTGGGCTATGCTTGGTTGTAATTGGGCGTGGAATCAAATTAGATATTACAGATGGTCAACATCGTAAACGCGCTATTCACGAATTGATTACAAATTCTGAGGGGGAACTAATCGGTGATAATGATTTTCCTATTACTTTGGTCTTGGAAGGGGATTTTAGACAATGCCAAACTGATTTTAGAGATATGGCTCAAACAAGACCTTTAGATAAATCATTACTCCTTTCCTTTGGTGAATTTGAAGGACGGGTGGGTATTACTAAAAATTTACTCTATCAAGTGTCTATGTTTGATGGTAAAACAGAAGCTATCAAAGATCAAACTTCGTTAAAAAAGAAACTTATTTATACATTTAACTATGTGGCTAAATTAGTAAGTTTAGCATTTGATAACGACATTAGTTCTGATTTAACGGAGATAAGCGTTGAAGAATCATCTGAGGTTTTATCTAAATGTTTAAATCAGTTTTTTCATGAGTGTTCTCAAACTAGAGAAATAGCGGAGAATAGCACAGATAAATTAACCGTTGATCAGTTAACTCAATTTCAGACAAGTTGTATTTTAGGACGTAGTGTAGGCTTAGAAATATTAGGATACTTGTTGCACGATATTTATGATGAAAATAACAACAGTTTTGATAGTGCTAAAATTTCATTGTTGGCTGGATTAGACTGGGCAACTGGTAGTGATCTTTGGAGTGGAAATGTCGTTAAAATAGATCCTAACCCTAAAAAGCCAGCAAATCCTTACAGAATATCTGCGAGCATGAATATGGTAAAACTGGCAGTTTACAACGTAAAAAATCGGCTAGGATGGGTAGAAAAATCTACAAGTTCTATGTTAGATTTTCAATGATCGAGCGCGGCTGACAAGCGATCGCACATTACCGAACTTATGTACTATGATCAACCCTTAATCCAACTTTAAAAACCCGCTTCCCACTCCCTCCTATACCCTTTAAAGAGGATTTAGTATCACTTTCCCGGGTTGAGGGTTTAAGTCCAGTTAGGGATTAAAGAGTAACTCCACCGTCCACGGGTAAAACCACACCAGTCATATAGGGGTTGATAATCAAACTCAATACTGCTAGGGCGACTTCTTCGGGTTGCCCTAAATGTTCGACAGGTAGAGCAGAAACCGCCCATTTGCTCAGGTCGGAGCGTTCCGAATCACCTTGACTGGTCCAGATGCTTGTATCTTCTATTAATCCGGGGGCAACAACGTTAACGCGAATAGGAGCGAGTTCTAGGGCGAGGGCGCGTCCAAATACGGCTACGGCACTATTAGCGGCGGCTATGACGGAAATTCCGCCCATTTTGGAATATTTGAACATAGTGACGCTGGATGTCAGGGTAATAGAACCGTCCTTGGCCAAAGTTTTCAGGGAGCCACGCACTGCTAAAAAGGTTGCCCAGAATTTCTCCATACCTCCCCGGGCCGTTTCTGCGGTCATTTCGGTTAATAAGGCTCGCGGCATATTTCTGTCTCCGAGAGAGGTGACTACTAAATGGTCAAAGTTGCCAATTTCTGCAAAAAAGGCATTAACAGAATCTTCTTCTAAAAAATTAACAGTTTTGGCTTCAATCTCCCCGGAAATTAGGGCAACAGCGGCAGCTAATTTCTCTTGAGAAGCATGGGAAAGCACCACTTTTGCCCCTAGGGAGAGCAATTTTTGAGCAATCGCTAGGTCAATCCCGGAGCTTGCACCAATAATAACGACTTTTTTACCCGATAAGGAATCAAACATTTTTTTGTCTCCAAAAATTCAAGAAAAACTTACAACTATTACAGTTCATTGACTGGCTTTTGGGCAGCAACTAACCAATAAGTTATGACCGAGGAACTTAGCAAATTATCGAGAGGCTTAATGTTTAAATTATAGGTTTCTTCGTCTAATTTTCCCGATTGCAATTCCTCTGTTAACCAAGACTTAAGATGGCGAAAATGTCTGAACCAGCACTCCTCCGTCACCTCGACAAATTGAACATCTTTAAACCCTGCCTGTTGATAAAGATTTTGATACTCGGCAATATCTTTGACCGTGTTTGCTTGGGGAACTGTCCAATCCCCCAAAAGTTCCGTTGTGGCAAAACTCAGATCTGAGAGAATTAAGGTTCCCCCCGGCTTTAATACTCGCCAAGCTTCTTGCAAGAATTGCCGCCTGGTATTAAAATAAAAAGCCGCTTCTACACAAATAATTTGCTCAAAAGAATGATCGGCAAAATCCATCTCTACCGCATCCATTAACAGAAATTTACCCTCGGGAAAATTCAAGAGACTTCTGGCAATTTGTGTCGGAGAAATGTTAATCCCCACAATTGCTGTCAATGGGTAATATTTGAGAAGATAATGGGTAGTTGCTCCCAAACCACAGCCAACATCAAGAATTGTTCCCTGTTTGTTGGGAATAAATTCTAAAAGTTTCTCCATCAGAGTAGAGGATGCTTCCTGTTGATCTTGAGTATGGGAGAGCCAATAACCGACATTAAAAAACTCTCTTTCACCATAAAACTCTCGAATCGAAGGACTACAAATTAAATCATCGAATCTACTAATCCATTCATTTTTATCCATTGTTAAACTCACTTAACTGTTTCGGCAAAAACTACATTAGTTTAACACGATTTGGCTTAGTAGAGCGGGAAGTACCCACTTTCCGCACTTCTTAACATTCAATTAATAATTTTTACTAATATATTGCTTACAATCCTTTGCCAGTAAAGATTATAGCTACAATCATGGATTTTGATCAAGGTGAAGAATTGTCAATTTTTTTCTCAGAAAAAATCAATTATTGAAAATGTTCTTAATAGTAGTTTGTACAATGAAGGTTTTTCGTCAAAACATCTTGGGGAATGTAAAAATATATAAAAGTATATGAAGATGTGCGGAATGTCGGCCGTTAAGGCACTATGCTGAATCATACTGTTTTTTAAAACACAGAGTTGTCATGCCTAATTTTTCGCACACTTGTAGCAGTATCAACTACGACCCTAACAGCACAATCCTGAGTGCTGAGTGCCAAGCTCGCGATGGAGAATGGCTCCCTACCGAACTGAGGCTTAGTGACCATATCGGTAATATAGATGGGGAATTGCAGTTCGGGGATCAAAACTTCCAAGAAACCTGCCAAGATTGTCACCTTGAGTTCGGGGATGGAGAGCAATCCGTATGGTTGGTGTGTACTTGTCAAACAATGGATGGGGAATGGAAACCTACGCAAATACTGTTAGACAGTCAGATCGATAATAACGATAGCCAACTGGAAATCGGATAGGGTAGGGGAGGACGCAAGAAATCCACGATTCCGCTATCTGTTGGCTAGGAAACCTACACTTACCCGCAAGAAAAGTGTAGGTAGTTCACCAAGTATTTGACTTGAGTAAGACGGCAATATATGTTACTATCGCAAGGTAATCGCAGCTATCTTGAAAAAGCTGCCACTCAAAACTAGGAATGACCATGAATTATCCTAATAGCGAACAGAGTAAAGCAATCCCCTTCTTTGCTCGTTTTTTGTCTGCGGACCAAGACGAGGCTCCGACTCCCGATTCCCCCCCCGATTCTGAACCCGCTCCCGTTTGGACTTGGAAATGGCCTTCTGACTGGGAAGATAGTTAATTAATTTAAAGATTGCTTTCAGTAATTCAGACAGAAATAAACTGCCGCCATAAGTCAAGCAGGAGTAAGATTTATGGCGGTTTTTTGTTGTATTTAGGGTTTGCTAAACAAGTCAATTGGCCGGTGAGGGCAGCAGGAGAGAGGAGGGAGAAAGTGCTTAGTCAAGTTAAAACTACTCTTCAGCAATTTCGACTTCTTTGGGAGCAACAGGTTCTTCGGCAGCAATTTCTACTTCAATAGCCTTTTTCAGGTTAAGTTTTAGAACTTGAGAAATTGGCAAACCTTCCACCTCATTGATGAGATATTCTTGAGTTTCTGTTTCACGACGTTTGAGATAGACCGTTTTAAGCAGTGCCTCAATGCCATAACCCGTAACAATGTCACCAATAATGGTAGAGATGCCTAAGACCCCAAGTCCACCAATTAGTCCCAGCGGACCGCCTAACCCAAAAAGTGCGTAAATCGCAGGATAGGCAGTACCACCAGATGCGGCAACAGCAATAATGAAAATAATGCCGGGGAGTCCCAGAGATGCAAGTTTTTGAACAACTTCATCCAGAGAAATTCCCCAGGAGACAAGTTTTTTGTTGATTTCTGTGGGATTAATTCCGAGAAAATCATTGGGAATGGCCGTTTCAGTAGTTTCCGTCATTGATGAGACTCCTAAAATCACTAAGTTGGATTGGTTGGTCGGGATTTCAGTCATATAAAATCCATGGTAAGGCAAAAGAATACAAATCGGCTGTCTAGCAATCAGATGCCTTGCAGCATTCTACATTAGTCTTACTGTTCACACAACTTGTAGAAAATCGTCAGTTCTTAGATTAAATCCTGTTTAAAAGATAGAGGAGATTGGGTAGAAACAATTGATAACTGGGGTTTTCAAGTTGGATTGGGAGTTAATCATAGTCTTAAAAACGGGTTTGGTATCAAATCTCAAGGCAAACTTTTAACTCTTCGGCTAAAATCTGGACATGGGGTTCCACCATAATCGAGACATGATTTCCTAGTACGAAATGAATCTCAACTGGCTCTGTAGAAAATTCACTCCAGCCTAAAGAAGAATCCTCGCAATCTCCAGCTATTAAATCTTTATTTGGATCATCAGCTAATTCCTCACTGGCCCGTATAATCGTGATTTTACCAGGATAAGTCTGTTTAGGGAGATAATCAATCAGACATAAACAGCTAGTTTTATAGGCTTGGACAATTTTTTCAAGCTGCCTAGTTTCCGCATTGGGGGGAAGCATATTAGCCAGTTTAAAAAAGTTTAAGGCGTATTTTAATTGTTCCTCCACTGTTAAGACTTGAAGAGTTTTATAGGAAATATCGACGGTTTTATCTAAATAAACTTCGATACCTTTGCTGACTTCAGCTAACCACCGCGCATGATCCCAATTAATATAATCAAGCAAAATTTGTTTGTCTTTATAGGTGGGTGCTGAAGAATCAATGATTGCTAGTAATGCCACTTGTTGACCCTGATTAACCAACTGTTGAGCCATTTCAAAAGCCACATTACCACCGTAGGAATGTCCTCCCAAAAAGTAGGGTCCTTGGGGTTGTAAATCCTGCATGGCTTTAATATAAATACTGGCTATATCCTCAATGCGACTGATTTCTCCAAACTGTTGATAGAGATCATTTTCAAAACTGTAGAAAGGTTGATCTTTTCCTAAACAACGTCCTAAATGGTAAAAATAAAATGGTCGTCCTCCAGCGCCTGGAACACAGAAAAAAGGCGGCTTTGAACCCTGGGGTTGAATGGGAACTAAACAAGACTGGTTAGAGGAATCTGCATCAGTTTGGATAATGGTCGCTAACTGTTCAATAGTTGGGTTTTGAAATATTGTAGTTACGGCAATTTCTTTGCCTAACTGTTCTTTAATTTGGGTGATTAAATAAGGAGCTAAAAGGGAATGGCCACCGAGGTCAAAAAAGTTATCCTGCACGCTAATTTTGTCAATCTTTAGCACTTTTGACCAGATTTGCACAAGGTTTAATTCTAACTGATTACGCGCTCCAATAAATCTGTCTGAATCACTGGTGTTACTGGGAGCTTTTAACGCACGGCGATCAATTTTTCCGTTAGCTGTTAAAGGGAAAAACTCCAGCATCACAAAAGCACCCGGAACCATATAACCGGGCAATTTATCGCTAAGAAATTGACGCAAATCGCCACTTGTTAGCTTTACTCCTAGCTTAGGTACAATATAGGCAACTAACTGTTTTTCCCCCGGATTGTCTTCACGAACAATCACACAGGAAGACTGTACCGCCTGATTTTGACTAAGTACGGACTCAATTTCTCCTAATTCAATACGGAAGCCGCGAATTTTTACTTGATTGTCAATCCGTCCTACATATTCAATATTACCATCGGGTAAATAACGCGCTAAGTCTCCCGTTTTATATAATTTTGACGGCTCATTGCCCCCCTTATTAAGGAGGGTTGGGGGGATCACTTCATCCTTCTCAAAAGGATTAGGAATAAATTTTTCTTGGGTTAATTCGGGACGGTTAAGATAACCTTTGGCTAATCCTGCACCAGCAATATGTAATTCTCCTACTACACCAATCGGGACAGGTTGCAGATTTTTATCCAGTAAATAGATTTGGGTATTGGCAATCGCTTTACCAATGGGAATAGTTGTCGCTGTAGAAGCTACGTTTTCCACTAAATACCAAGAAGAAAACGTTGTATTTTCCGTTGGACCATAGACATGAAGCAACCGTTGTGGCGCACCTTTTTCTAGTACCTCTTGTACCCATTTTGGTTCAACTGCTTCACCCCCAAATAGTAAGCATCGTAAGTTACTAAAAGCTTGGGGAACTAAATTAGCTAACTGATTAAAAAGTGCTGTGGTTAAAAATAAGACACTAATCTGATTTTCCTTTAAGCTTACTGCCAATTCTTGGGGTGAGAGCAAAACTGATTTAGCGATAATAATAATCTTAGCACCGTTAAGTAAAGCCCCCCAAATTTCAAAAGTAGCGGCATCAAAAGCAATATTAGACGCTTGCACAACCCGGTCATCAGGAGTAAACTGGATGTAATTAGTATTTAATACCAGTCGATTAACTGCTTGATGAGTGACGATAACACCCTTGGGTATTCCTGTAGAGCCAGAAGTATAAATAACGTAGGCTAAATTATCCGCAGCAACCGCGCTGTTAAGATTCTGCTGACTTGCTTGATTAATTTGTTGCCAATCTTTATCTAAACAGATAATAATAGCATTATGATTTGGCAAGGAATTCTGTAAAGATTCGCAGGTTAATATTATTTTAACCTGGGTATCTTGGAGCATAAAGCTAATGCGTTCTTGGGGATAATCTGGGTCAATAGGAACATAAGCTCCACCGACTTTAAGAATAGCCAATAATCCCACAATCATGTCTAAGGAACGCTCTAGACAAATCCCCACTAATTCATCTGGTTTTACTCCTAATTTCCGCAAATAATGGGCTAATTGATTAGCACGACAATTTAATTCATTGTAGGTTAATTTTTGCTCTGAACATACCACTGCTACCGCGTCGGGTGTGCGTTTTACCTGTTCTTCAAATAATTGATGAATACATTGATCAGAGGGATAATCTGTGTGAGTTTCGTTCCACAATGATAACAATTGATAACGTTCTTCATCACTTAACATCGATAACTGAAAAATTCCCATATTGGGATTAGCTGCAATCGCAGTTAAGAGATTCTGAAAATGTTGCCCCATTTGGTTAATAGTGGGGGCAGCAAACAAATCCGTACTATAACACCAAACCGCTTCTAAACGATCAGAAACTTCCCAAAAATTTACCTCTAAATCAAATCGCGCTTTAAGCTCAACAGATAAAGGCAAACTCTCCATCTTTAAGCCAGATAAACTGGCCTCAGATTGGGGAGTATTTTGCAGAGAAAACATCACCTGTATCAAAGGATTGTGACTTAAATCTCGGTTTAATTGTAATTTTTCTACTAACATTTCAAAAGGCAAATCTTGATGAGCATAAGCTGATAAAGTTGTTTGCTTTACTCGTTGTAATAACTCCAGAAAACTCGGATTTCCCGACATATCACCCCTTAAAGCCAAAGTATTGGCAAAAAAGCCCATTAATTTCTCAATTGCCGAACTATTACGATTAGCGATGGGAGAACCTACCAAAACATCTAATTGACCACTATAACGAGAAATTAGGACAAAAAAAGCCGCCAGTAAAGTCATAAATAGCGTTGCTCCTGACTCCTGACTTAACCTTTTGAGGCGTTGCGTTAAGTCTTGATTCAGTCGAAAAACCTGCCCATCACCCCGGAAACTAGGAATTGGAGGACGGGGATAATCCGTTGGCAATTCTAAAATAGTAGGTGCATCTTGTAACTGTTTTTGCCAGTAATTAAGTTGACGCTCCAAAACTTCACCGGTGAGCCATTGACGTTGCCATACGGCAAAATCGGCGTATTGAATCGATAATTTAGCGAGAGGGGAAGGCAAACCCTGGACAAAGGCCGCATAAAGTTGAGATAATTCACCAAAGAAGATGCTCAAAGACCAACCATCGTAAATAATATGGTGCATCTTCAACAGCAATACATACTCTTGGGAACTGAGTTTAAGTAACTTAAATTGGACTAATGATTCCTTGGCTAGATTAAAGGGTTTTAAGGAGAAAGCAATCGCTATTTCTTGCAGATGTTCTGTTTGTTCATTCTTTGATAAATTTTGTAAATCTTCCAGGGGTAAACTGACGGGTGAAGGGGGAGCAATGCGCTGAATTGGTTGCCCTTCTACCATGGTAAAAGTGGTTCTTAAAATTTCGTGACGGCGAATCAGTTCGCTGAGACTTTGTTCTAAAGCCAACAGATTGAGGTTTCCTTCTAACCGCAAAGCGTCCAACAGATTATAGGAATGACTATCGGGAGAAAGTTGCTGCAGAAACCAGAGTCGTTGTTGAGCAAAAGAGAGGGGTAAATCCTGATCCCGTGACACGGGAATAATCTCTAAATCAACAGTATTAGTTGGGATTTTTGCCGCTCTCAAAAAGTCCAAAATTTCAGGTTTTTTGGCGGCGATTTCTTCTTTAATTTCTGGGGTCATAACCCCTTTGGGAGCCTGAAAACGAAGTTTTTCGCCTTCCAGCCATAGTTTAATCTCTAAACCCTTCAAATACGCTAAAAAATCTCCTACTTTCACTTACCAATTGCCTCCCAAAGTTGTTGTTAAATTAGCTCTAAATCACGAAGTTTGCCCTGAGGATGTAAAAGTACATCAGATTGCCATTGACTAGGATCAATATTTGTCCTTTGCCGTTTTAACTGTCTTGCTAAACTATTGAGATCAGCTAAAACTTTAACTGTTTTTATAATTCACCATCCTCATAATCTTCCAAGCTTTCAGTCATAGCTGTTTGTCCCGGTGCAACGGTAAGAACTTCAATGATTTGGGCTAAATTAGCGATAGTTGGGTATTCTAGCAGATTTTGTAAAGACAATTCCACCGAGAAAAGATCGCGGGAACGGGAAATAACCTGAGTCGCTAACAAAGAATGTCCTCCCAATTCAAAGAAATTATCCTTAATTCCAATACGTTCGACCCCCAAAACTTCACTCCAAATTTGAGACATTTGAGTTTCAATCGGGGTACGAGGTGCGAGAAATCCCGTAGCTAAATTGCGTGTAGCTGTATCGGGTGTAGGCAAAGCCTGCCGATCTACTTTACCATTAGGAGTCAAAGGTAGGGTATTAAGCAAAACAAAAGCCTGGGGAACCATATAACTAGGTAGCTTTTGTTGGACAAATTCCCGCACCTGTGGTATCAGCTTCTGGACTAATTTACCATATAAAGGATTATTCGTATAATCAGTCCAGGATTTGGGAATAATCGTCTCATCATCCCAAAAATTGGGGTATGGTTGTTCATCAACTTTACTTATTATCGGTTCTAAGATGGCATTCTGGCGACAGAAAACCACATCGAAAGAACCATCTTGACTACCTTCCCACCAACTGAGATGAACAGTGTAACCTAACTGTTCTCCCAGTTGCCACATTTGCTCAGGATTAATCCCTATCCCGGTATTTTTTCCTAACAATTGTCGCAATTCTCCCACCGTTTTTACTCCCGGAGGATTTTCTAAACAGTCTAAAATTTGTAGCGCATTTTGTAATCGTTGATTGGGTACATCTCTGATACCTAAATATTCTGGTTGTTCCAGTTTCAATTTATCTTGCAGTTGCGCTAAAGAAAACCGATCCCGCTGCCAATTTAGCCAAGGAATTGTCGTTTTTTGCCCATCAGTATCCAGATGTAAAGTAACATCATAGCGGAATTGGGTTAACTCATTGTCAGCCTGACCCCGTTTCGGGGCAATTTCTACCCAAGAAATTCGCGGAAAACGTTGTTTAAGCGCGATAAAGAACTGAGGTTCAATTAACAATTCTTCTTCGGTAGCTACACTTTGATTCACCTGTTTTTGCCATTGTTCAAGGGTTTTATTAGCTTCAGTGCGAGCTAACTGTACCGCCGCATGGTAAGGCTCTAGTAAGGACAAACTACGGATATCACCTAGGAAAATCTTACCCTGATCCGCAGTCGTCTTGACTGCTCCTGCGATAACTTGTAATAGATAATCCACACTAGGGAAATACTGAACCACAGAGTTAATTACTACTCGATCGAAAGTAGCTTGGGGAATACCGGTAAAATCATCGGCTGTTCGGTGTAATAATTTGACTTTGCCCTCTAAACCTTCAATTGTGCTACATAAATGTTCGAGGTTATTAATGGTAGCAGCGGAATAATCTGCTCCCCAATATTCCTGACAATGTTTTGCCACACGGAATAGCAATAATCCACTTCCGCAACCAATTTCTAACACTCGTTGCGGTGGTTGATTTCCTAAAATTCGGCTCACTGTCTGATCAACCCATTCCTGCATTTCTGCATCGGGAATAGCTTGTCCGGTATAACTACTATTCCAACCACTAATATTAAAAGTGGGGTCCTCGGTTTGAGGTTGGGGTTTACTGTAGGATTCTTCGTAAATCTTTTGCCAATCACTAACATATTCACTCTGCCATTGAGCAAGCTGTTCGGGCAATACTTGACCCTTGAGAGCCGGAACTAAGTAGGCTACTAAATTAGTATTAAGCTGATCATAATCATGATCACTTGCCTGATCAGCGCGAGCCATCACAACCGCTTCTTGTACTAGGGGATGTTGGCTCAAAACTGCTTCAATTTCCCCTAATTCGAGGCGGAAACCCCTTACTTTAACCTGATTGTCAATTCGTCCCAGATATTCAATTTTTCCATCAGGTAAATAACGAGCTAAATCTCCCGTTTTGTATAATTTTGACGGCTGCTCTCCCCCCTTATCAAGGGGGGTTAGGGGGGGATCAAGGGAGACAAACGGGTTAGAGATAAATTTCTCTGCTGTCAATTCTGGGCGATTCAAATAACCTCTGGCTACCCCTGCTCCTCCGATATGTAATTCCCCCGGTACACCGATAGGAACTGGTTGTAAATGCGAGTCTAAAATATAAACCTGCACATGAGGAATTGGCCGACCAATAGTTATTTTTGCATCAACCGGCGTACATTTAGCTACCGTTGCACAAACACTTCCTTCGGTTGGCCCATAAGCGTTGAAAAAGTTTCGCCCCGCAGACCATTGTTTGATCAGTTCGGAAGAACAAGCTTCACCCCCGACAATTATTGTTTTTAACGTTGATAATTCGACTAAAGGCAAAACCGCCAAAGCTGATGGAGGTAAACTAATATGGGTAATGGCATAATCGCTTAATCGCTTAATTAAGGGCAGACCAGGCATTAGAGAGTCTTTTGTTGCTAAGAAAAGTGTTGACCCAGACCCAGACCCTAGTGCCATTAAGATTTCTGATATACAAACATCAAAGCTTAGGGAAACAAACTGGAGAACACGACTCTGAGAATAGACACCAAAAGTCTGAATTTGAGCTTGAGCGAGATTGCACAATCCTTTATGTTCTACCATCACGCCTTTGGGTTTGCCTGTAGAACCAGAGGTATAAATCACATTGGCCAAATTAGAAGCTGTTACCTTCACCGTCAAATTATCCCAGTTCATTGGTTTAATTTCTGGCCAAATTTCAGCTAAAAATACAGTTTTAGCTTGATGATTTGGGAGTTTATCAATCAGTGAACTTTGGGTTAGTAATAAGGGTACTTGACTATCCTCTAACATAAATTGTAGGCGTTCTTGAGGATATTCTGGGTCAAGGGGTAGATAGGCAGCACCGGCTTTAAGGATGCCTATTAATGCCACAATCATGTCTAAAGAGCGCTCTACACATAAACCGACTATTACCTCGGTTTCTACACCTAAAGAGCGTAAATAGTGAGCTAGTTGATTGGCCCGACTATTTAATTCTGCATAGGTCAACTGTTGATTTTCAAAGACTACTGCTACTGCATCAGGGGTACGCGCTGCTTGTTCCTCAATTAATTGATGAATACACTTGTTATAGGAGTAATCAGCTTTTGTCTCATTCCAACCCTCTAATAGTTGATACTCTTCCTCTGGGTTTAATAAGGGTAGTGAAGCTAATGATTGACGGGGATTTTCTACAATTGCCGCTAACAAAGTCTTAAAATGAGTCATCATACGGACAATGGTTTCAGCATCAAATAAATCCCTGTTATAAGAGCAAAAACCACCTAATCCTTCGGGTGCATCCCAGAGGTAAACTTCTAGGTCAACCCTAACCGAATCAAGTCCTGATGGTATCTCCTCAATGTTTACTCCGGGTAAATCCCAGGGAGAACTAGGAGCATTCTGAAGGGCAAAAACTATCTGTGTTAAAGGATTACGATCTAAATGACGCTCAATTTTTAATTTTTCGACTAACATCTCGAAGGGTAAATCTTGATGGTCGTAAGCATCTTGAGTAGTTTGTTTTACTTGCGCGAGAAAATCCTCAAATGTCGGTTCTTGAGATAAATCAAATCTTAACACTAAACTATTGACAAAAAAGCCAATTAACCCTTCAATTTCGGTGCGGTTACGGTTAGCAATTGGTGAACCAATTACCACATCTGTTTGTTGACTATAACGAGATAGTAACACAGCAAAACCCGCTAGTAATGTCATAAAGAGAGTGCTACCGGACTCTTGACTGAGTTTTTTCAGTTGTTGCGTTAGTTGACTATCTAGTTGCAGTCGCTCCGTCCCACCGCGAAAACTTTGGATTGCTGGCCGGGGACGGTCTGTGGGAAGTTGGTGTAGTAGGGGAACCCCGGTTAATTGTTGCTTCCAGTAGCTTAATTGACGGTCTAATACTTCATTAGTTAACCATTGACGCTGCCACAGGGCAAAGTCAGCATACTGTATCGATAAAGTAGGTAAATCTGCTTTTGTACCGGTGCAGAAACTTCGATAATAGACTGATAATTCGTCGATTAAAACACCTATTGACCAACCATCGGCCGCAATATGATGAATGGCTAATAATAGTACATATTCCTCTGTCTTGACTTGCCATAATTTGACTCGTAATACTGAACCTGATTCGAGATCAAAGGGTTCGGATGCTGCTGCTAATAACAGGTTTTTTACCTGTTGCTCAGAATGGCTGAGGTTTTGCAGATTGACAACTGGTAAGGTGAAGGTTACATTAGGATCGATCGCTTGTATTGGTTGGTTATCTTTGAGTTTAAATTGAGTCCGTAGGGGTTCATGGCGTTGAATAATTGCCTGGAAAGCTTTTTCTAAGGCTTTAACATTGAGATTTCCGCGCAAACGCATCGTTAAATCAATAGTATAAGCCCCACTTTCTCCTTCTAATTGATTCACAAACCAGAGACGTTCCTGGGCCCAGGATAGGGGAATATCATCCTCTCGATTAACGGGTACAATTGATGGTAGCTTTAACCCTAAACCTGTTTGCAGTTCTTTTAAAATTACCCCACTTAACTGAGCAATGGTTGGGGATTCAAACAGATAACGTAAGGGAACAACAATCTCAAAGGTTTCCTGTAATCGAGAAATAACTTGAGTTGCCAACAGAGAATGTCCACCTAATTCAAAGAAATTATCCTCAATACTGACTCGTTTTAATTTCAGTACCTCAGCCCAAATCTGCGCCATTTTTTCTTCAATGGGGTTACGGGGAGCTATATATTCACCTTGGCTCTGTAAATCGGGAACAGGTAAAGCACGGCGGTCTATTTTGCCATTGGGAGTTAAGGGGAAAGTATCAAGAAGGACAAACGCAGTTGGAACCATATAATCAGGTAATTTTGCTCGCAAAAATTGCCGTATTTCGTTAATTGTCAGGTTGATTTCGGGTCGCGGTACAACGTAAGCAACTAAGCGTTTATCCCCTAGATTATCTTCACGAACAATCACACAAGAAGACTGTACCGCCTCATTTTGGTTGAGTAAGGCCTCAATTTCTCCTAATTCAATACGGAAGCCGCGAAGTTTTACTTGATTGTCAATCCGTCCTAAATACTCAATATTACCATCGGGTAAATAACGGGCTAAGTCTCCCGTTTTATATAATTTTGACGGCTCATTTCCCCCCTTATTAAGGGGGGTTGGGGGGATCACTTCATCCTTCTCAAAAGGATTAGGAATAAATTTTTCTTGGGTTAATTCGGGACGATTGAGATAACCCCGCGCTAATCCCATACCACCAATATGTAATTCTCCCGGAACACCAATCGGGACAGGTTGTAAATGGGAGTCTAAGATATAAATTTGGGTGTTAGCAATGGGACGACCAATAGTTACTTTCAGGGTTTCATCTGCCCATTTTTCTACCGTGGCACAAACGCTGGTTTCTGTCGGTCCATAAGCATTAAAGAAATTTCTACCCGTAGCCCATTGTTTGATCAATTCTTCTGAACAAGCTTCTCCTGCCACAATAATTGTTTGTAACTCTGGGATTTCTTCTAGGGGCAAAGCCGCTAAGGCTGAGGGGGGTAAAGTAACATGAGTAATACCATAATCTTTTAATCGCCCCATTAATGGCAACCCAGGCATTAAAGCGTCTTTTGTGTCTAAATAAAGGGTTGCACCTGCTCCTATTGCCATGATAATTTCCCAGATAGAAGCATCAAAATTGAGGGAAGCAAACTGGAGAAGGCGAGAGTTTGACTGTAAGTTAAAGGTTTTA
>NZ_SFBV01000037.1:0-12502 GCF_007095585.1 Microcystis sp. M_OC_Ca_00000000_C217Col | reverse complement strand
GTCTATCTTTCTCTAAAAAAATGGAGAATCACGTTGGGGCTGTTTGGTATTTTATCCATGACTACAATGCACAGCAAAGCAAAGGATTAAGCCGCCATCACTACTACCGAATCACCACCTACTTTTGTGTCCTGTTGGATAGGTTTTGCACTGGATAAAAGTATCGTCAGCATGAGAGACTTAAGCGCACGCCTGAAAATGCAAGGAATTAATGTCAATACGTCAACGTTTTCTAAGGCGAGTAAAATCCGAGAGACAGAACCATTTGAGAAAATAATCAATAAATTAAATAAAAGTTTAGTAAACAAAAAAGGAAAAGAAGCAGCTCAAGCTTTATTTCCAATTGACTCGACAATAATCTCACTGACAAGTAAACTGTTGTGGACAAAAGGATGGCATCAAGTAAAATTATTTTGTGGACTAAATAGTATCACCACAGAAGTGGGGGGGATTGTGATCAATTTTGGTCAAGGACATGACTCTAAAGAAGGGAAAAAAACTAGAGAAGAAATTCCTGTAAATGGAGTTGGGGTAATGGACAGAGGCTTTTCTTCTAATGAAAGAATCAGAAAATTATTAGAGAAAAAAGACAAGCACTTTGTTTTAAGGGTAAAAAATGATATGAAGCTAGAAATGCTGGAAAATGGTCAGAGCAAGCTAGGAGCAGAAAAAAGAGAAGTGGCTCTTTAGCGATTTTTGTTAATTGTTTTTTTTCTAGAGCGAACTAATCAATTAAGTCTCTTGCCAGATAAGGATTTAGTCGATTTATGCCCCCCTATCGAACCATACCAAGTAACGAAGAACCAGAGAAGTAGAGGTAAGAATCGTTGAGTTTTGTGATCTAGAAAGTAAAAGTGAATTTCGGATAGCGACGGACTTACCCTTAGAAGGAGAAGGGGGGGTACGGGGGGAGAAATTGCCGAAATGTATCGACAAAGATGGCAAATAGAACTTCTTTGGAAGTTCTTAAAAATGCACCTCAAGCTTGACCGTTTAATCACAAAAAACGAGAGAGGAATTCGGATACAAATTTATAGCTGTATCATCGCTTATTTAATTTTACAGCTAATAGATATTGAAGAAGTATTTGGCAAAAGCTTATTAGATAAATTGCGCTATTTACAGAGTTTTATGTGTCAACATATCAGCTATGTACACTGGTTTAGGAAAATTGTCTATTCAATCTGAAAAATGGCGTTCTGGGGTTGTCATGTTCTTAAATGTAAAGTTTTGTTACGAGATTCAACATTTCTGGTTATCTTGGCATCTTGTCTGTTGATTTAGCATAAAGAGTAACGAAGAGCCAAAGACTTGTTAGATAGCATACTCAGTCTAAACAAAATTGAATTTGATGACTGAAGGTAAATTTTTAGCTTACATTAACATCAGCAAAAGCCAAGAGGTTACTAATGACTCAAGCGATTCGTCAAACAATTTTTGTTCAGTCAGATGGTCGTCTAGAAATTCATTCAGATCAGCTTTTCCCTGGAAGAAAAGTAGAGGTTATTATTATTCTGGAAGATGACCCTGCAATATCATCAGCAGAAGCTTTAGCCATTAAGAGATTGGAAAATTTAGGTGATCCGCAGGAATGGATAACTGGGGTTGAAGCAGAGGAAGAAATTGATGAGGATGAGTTAAGGGAATGGGTTAAAAGTTGTGGTCACTAAAAATCATTTAGAGTAACACGCCGATCGCCGCTTCATTTCTCCCTAATTTACTTAAACTTATGCAGATGTCTTCAGGGGGACGAGGGGGAGTTGATTGATAATAAATTCACCGAGTTGCACTTTTTTGCTGGCATTATCAATGTCTAAACCGACTAGGTTCCCTAATTCATCATAATCGGCAACGACTCCTTCTGAAATTTCTTGGCTATCAACACTGGATTTGTCTGCAAGGTGGATATAAAGGGAGTCTGTTTCTGGGTAGTAGTTAATCTTCATGGTCTAAAGCTCCGGTCTGGAAAGGCGTTGTGGATAGTCAGCTTATCTTCTAGAGTAATGACTCTCAGGTATCGATCGCCAAATTCTTTTATCTGCGCCCAAAAGCGAAAACGATTATCTTCTTGAGGTTCACAGCGAATAGGGTTTTCGATAACGTAAATACACCATTCTTTTTTGAGGTAAGGGCGTTTTGTTAAAACATCATTTTCAAAATAGTTAGTAAATGTATATTGTGGCCTAGAAATGGTTGTAGTCAGTAAGGGAGACTTATTATCGTTGAATTAAAGCAAGGAACTTAGATATTTCTCTGACTGAAAGTTTTTTGAACTGTCTAAGAAGTGTCACAACTGCTTCACTCATGGCTTTAACTGATAGCTTGTAGATTACTTTCTGTCCACTAGGGTAACACGGCGATCGCTCTTTCAAAAACCAAAATGATCGCAATTTTAAAGTTTAATTAACCAGAAGACGGCGATCGCACTGGATGAAGGTGTTTCTAATGCGATCGCCAATATCTTGCGGTGGTTCGGTGAAGCGGATTTGTCCATCCTGATAAATGCCTTCGATGGTTTTTAGCATGGTTTGCTGTTTGGTTGGTTTCCTTTTTAATTTTATCAGCTAATTTCAACGGGCTGGATATGCCATTAATTCGAGATGAACGAGATTATGCTTTACTCTGTGATTATATTCGTTAGTATCCTATGCGGTAGGGGTTTTATTTAAAATTCCAAGATCGCCCTATTTTTCGGTATATATTGGTTGATTGATGAAGGTTTTTATCGCTCTGATTTGTGGAAACGAGGTCTATACCGATAGAATATCCGCAAAATAGTCCTAAAAGTTTTGCCCAATAAGCACTTCAGGGTTCCATAAGCAAAAATTATCACACAAAGTCGAGAAGAGCCAATTCCTGACAGTATGGGCAATGAATGATGCGGGAGATGTTAGGGCAATGTAAGGCATCGCAATTTGGATTTAAGTGTTTTGAAAAAGCAAAAGGTGCATGGGATGTATCCTACGTGATTGGCGATCGCACTATCTACCCAAGCGAAGAAGGGGCTTTTAACCCCTCTTAAAAATTGCATTATAATTTATGTCGTAATGGATATTAAGCGTTAACCAATTGCTGTGCTAATTTCTTTAATCGCTCTTTTCCGCCACAATGATTTAGATAATGGTCTGCTGCACGAGATAATGCTGTGAGATTAGCTTCATCTGCCTGAAATGTGGAAATATCGGAAGTAATGACAGGCTGGATACGTTTATAATTATCCTTCAATAGTTTCTTTGCGGTATAGTCTGTGACATCGGAGGAGCCATCTGAAAATACATCCATTAGTGGAATTTGATTATGAATGTTAACCCAATCAAATCCGCCCCAAGTTGTTGCTTCTTCTGCACTAATACGACGATTAACTTGTCCTGTCCCAAACGAGGCGACAAAAATTTTATCTAGTGGTTTACCGTTTTCAATCGCTTCGGCGATCGCACATAGGGCAGGATTATTGGCGACAACTCCACCATCAATTAACGGAATACACTCTTCTTGAGGAAGTCCTAAAGAAAGCGGTGTCTTTGTTACGTCTTTTGTTAAGTCGCCTCGACGAATTCTTTCATTATCTGGACGCTCATATTCTGTTAAAGCGTCTAAATAGGCTTTATCTTTCAGCAGATAGCCTGCAAAAGCGACGGGTGCGGCGGAAGAAGAACGGCAGACTTGCCACACGGGAAGAGTTGCATATCTTGCTTTATATTTATCATCTGGGTTTTGTGCATTTTTTCCTTGACTGACAAAAATAACGGCTTCTCGATTATAGGTATCGTAACTGGTTACTAGGGTCGGTTTTGGTAAGTCTTTAAAGAGCAAAGTTTCGGGAAAAATGTTTGGTTTTTTAAGAACGCTTTCTAATCCTTCTTCTTCAAAGAGGGGAAGGGAAGGATCTTTTTCTTTGATTCGTCGCCATACTTCTGGCCATACGTTGGAGAATTTTTTTAGGTCTAGCTCTTTGAAAATGGTTTGACCATGTTCGTTATAAAACCCTAAAATTTGTGTGGCGGTCATTCCATTGGCAAGGCCACAGGCAATGATGCTTCCTGTTGAAGTTCCCGCGAAGAAATCAAAGCAATTAGTAAGGTTATATTCAGGATTAATTGCCTTAACTTCGTTTTCTAGTGTTACTAATAAGGTTGCGGTAAGCATTCCTCGAATACCACCACCATCTAAGCTTAAAATGCTGAAGTTTTTTGAGTTTTCCATGATTGATTTCTCCAGTTGAGTTGGTTACAAAATAGCAAGTTTCGGATGGGTTATAGGAGCGTAACAATGATAATTACAAAGCAAAAAGGTGTGTGAAGTAATGTACTCTACAAGAGCGGTGATCGTACTTTCAGATGGCATATGTAAATCTAGCAAGCTATATTATTTTGCTCTTTTTTGCTTCTCGATCTCCATTTTCTTTTCCTCTTTTTCTCTTATTCTTTTTTGGCCAAACTTCGTTGCGTAAAGATTTTCCCTTTACCTCTATCATCAGGTTCTGATATTTGGATTTGGCACTAGAGCGATACATGGGATTAAAGTGCCATTGAACTTGATCTAGAATATCAAAATTGACTCCTTTTTGCTCTAAACATTGAATAAATCTAGGAATAAAATAATCTCCAAGCTTACTGACCATCTTTGCAGACGTCCACTTAGAACCCTCTTCTGAAAGGTAAAATGTGTTACCCAAAAAGTAAAAAGCTCCTCGACGATTATCAAGTAATTCATGTTTTTTTAAATAATCATCAGCACCTGTTGTACCGACCGTGAAGCCAGAGGAAATAACTGTAATTTCTCCTCGTTTCATTAATTTGTTTATTATTGGCATCCAATTATTTTGACTACCATGATGGGGTAATTTAATCACCTTTATAAATAATTCTCTTTCGCCTTCAATCAATGACGATATTCTGTCATTTGCCGAATCTTTTTCCATATCACCAAGAGTTAGCATCTGCCATTTTTTTTCATCTTTTTCAACTGTTATTAAACAACCTAGACTTTTTTCATTTTCAATCTTATCTTCATCTGATTCTGTACGTTCTGCTTCCTTGAATTTGAATTTGTTAGGATCTGGAATTATAAATTTAATTGTTACCTTTAAATCGTCATCATTATTAAGACTTAATTCTTGCGAATCTTGATCATCGTCAGGAAAAGAAATTGTTGCATGATTTATTTTGGGATGTTTTATTATTTTTTCTAGTTTTTTCGTTAGTGTAGTTTTAGAAGGAAGAAAAATTTTGTTAGTGCAGCGTTCCACTACCTCTTTCCATTGCGTATCATTGCCTATATGATCTTCATGCAGATGAGTAAATATGACGTTTTCTAATGTGTGATCTGCCTGAATGCCCAAATGACAATATTTACGCTTTACCTGTGGTGCTCCCAAATCAATCAGGGTATGACGATCCATCTCTTTGCCATAGGTCAGTAAGCAACAATCACCTGCTTTATTTCCCCATCCACCGCCAAATTGAGTAATCTTGAGTCCCATAATCTTGCTCCTAATTAATAAACTAAAAAATTGACTTTCAAGAAATTGTAATACCCAGTATTTCTAAGCAGATAAAAGCTGTTTTGCCAACGCCTTTGCCCCACTCAACGGGTCATAGAAATTAAACGCTAACGCCAAAGTTTGCGGTTGTCCTTGCATAAACACCAGCGTTAATGCCAAAGACACACTGCCCCCCCTCGCCGCCATCAGCGTCGCCTCGAATCGTGCCGATTTAACATCTAGCAAACCTCCTAAACTGTACTTGACGATAAACTGACCCACATCGGCGATTGACCCAATAGAAACTTTGAGTCCTTGTAAGGTTTGAGTCGCCACAGATAACGCTGCCGTTGCCGTTTCCCGTGCAGTAAACAAACCAGCAATCCGCACATCCGCATCAATCGGGAAATTGACAATGGTTTTCTCCAAACCGCGCACCACCTGCTTGGCCCCTTCTAATACCCCATTGGCCGTCTCCCGTGCAGTAAACAAACCAGCAATCCGCACATCCGCATCAATGGGAAAATTGACAATCGTTTTCTCCAAACCGCGTACCACCTGCTTGGCCCCTTCCAATACCCCATTGGCCGTTGCCTTAGACGCTTCAACTCCACCGATATAAGTATAAAGTCCGGCAATTTCAGAACCCTTAGCCGTCGCGTAGGCCGACAATTCCGCCCAACGGTAACTCTTTTCGTACCATTTAGATTTATTAAACCAGCGTTCCTTATTGCTAATATCCTGTTTTAGCTGTTCAATTCTTCGCTTGGTGTTATCAATCTCTCCCTGAAGGGAATTCACATCATTTTGCGCTCGTTGCACCGCTCCCTGAGCATCCCGCATCCGCCCAGAATCGCGGTCTCGTTCGCGCTGAATGGTTTGCCGCATATTATTAATATCCGTATTGAGCTTATCCACCTCCCGTTGAGCAGAAGCAACTGCCGCCTGAGCATCTCGCATTCGCTGGGCATCGCGATCGCGTTCCCGTTGAATCGTTTGCCGCATATTATTAATATCCGTATTGAGCTTATCCACATTTCGTTGAGCGGAAGCCACTGCATCTTGAGCATTTGAAAGGCTTCTTGTTGCCTCATCGGCGGCGGCTTTAATGGCATTCGAGGCTTCTCGACGGAGATACTCCAATAAATCATTCCGCATCGTAGCAACAATAAAGAAATCGCCCCCTTGCGTTAAATTTTGTCCCCGTACTTCTAGAGTACATTCAAACAAATCAAAAATCTTGCCAATCGTCGTAAACGTAAAACCACTATCCGAGAGGCGGATTTGGGTTTCACTACGAATCCCCAACAGTTCGACTGCTCCTGATATATCCAGATTGGGAACGGTTTTTGGGCTAACCTTGAGATAAAGTGAGGGTTTAGGCTTGCCTGTGGCTCCTGTAAGCTTAAAGATACCCGCTAAGTTAATCGGTTCCACATCCCCTTTCACTTCAACTCCATCAAGATAATCAATTTTTAGATAGCCATAGGCTCGCAATCCCCAGAAATACATCGTTCCTTCTAATTGCGTCCCTTGCTCGAATTTTAATTCCCCAATTGTCGTCGGTTGCGGAACAATGTAGATTTTGACGTTTTCAAAGCCAATATCTAAAACCGTTTTAGCCAGAGAAGCGGGAATGGCTTGTTTCACCGCAGTTCCACAGAAAGTACCGATCACGTCCAGGAAATAGAGGCGATTAAAAGCGATCGCCAGCATACTGCGGCTCGGCATAGCCGAATCAAATTTCACCGCCACTACACCCTGAAATTCCCCAATTTGCAACGTACCAGCAATTCCTACCGTCGGTAGCGGTGGCGGGAAACTCATTCCTAGTTCGATCGCGACATTGGCAATGGACACCCCTTTCGCATCAAAAGGATCTTGCCAAATCCCCAACATAGTCGCTTGAAACTCAGCCGAGCGCGGTTTGACTTCCATGCCACCAATAAACCGCAGGACGCTATTATTCAAAATGGCCGTTACTGTCCCCATTAAGGTTAGCGAAAAGTCACTGGGAGCAGGTTTTAAACGAAACCGAATATCACCAAAGGCAACACCTTTACCTAAATCGAAACTGCCATCAATTGAGGCTTCTAGAACTAAATCGGCTGGTTTTCCACTGATAGCGGTATAAACATTGAGGGACGTAATTCCCAAAAGCGCATCCACACCTAATCCAGACAGATTCATGCCCGCAAAGAAGTTTAGCCCTCGAATGATAGCCACATCACTCCGTTGAGCCTGTACTCGTGTGAGAGCGAAATTGCGATCATCGCTAGAAGCCAGAATTAAAGCCGTATTGGAAAATTTGAGTCCATCAAGCACCCTGAGTTCATCGGCAATCTCTGAGAACTTCCAAGAACTGGGAGGCATAAATCCAGCCGTAAAGCCCCAACGATCGCTAATTTTCTTCACGATTAACTCAACTTGCCCCAAGCTAGAGCCTGCGGCTAGAGAGAAGGATTTTTGCTGAGGTGCAATAGTCACCTCTACATCCGAAAAAGACAACGCCAGCACACTAGCAGGAATCGGCAAATCACGAATCACCTCACTCCCGCAGAGTTTTTGTACTAAGGGTGACAGATTTAATGAGGGAATATGGCCTTGTAAAACAAAATCGCCAGGGAATTGATAGGTAATGGGGAAGCGGGCTGTATTTACTTCTAACGTCCCACTAATAAATCCCGTAACGGAACGCTGACGAGTTGTTGCTTCTGCCTGAGTTGAGTTTGCCGATCTCAGCACTTGAAAAGAAATATCTTCAACTTCTAACCCATCAACACCAATGGGAATCGGCCAGCTATTGCTCGATTTTCCAGTCAGAGAGAATTCTCCAGTTTTGGGGGTGACTGCAATTTCAATATTGGCAAATTCAAAATTGGGAAGATCGGTTGGTAACTCAACCATTGCAAAGAACTCTTCCAGAATAGCCGACAGACTCAATTTAGAAATTTTTCCACGCAGAACGAACTGATCTTCAATATCGGCAACGAGACTGACTTCGGCTCCTGCAATCATCAATGTTCCAAGGATTAACCCCGATACAACAGTTTTGCCGTCAATGCGGGCTACTTCAAAGTTAGTTTCAACTTGCTGCAACTTTACCAGTTTAGGAATAATTTCCCAATCGGTTAACGCTGAACCACTTAGGGAAAAAGCTCTGTTTTTAGGGTCTAACGTCACGCCCAACTCAGAAAAGATAATATCTGGAAAACCTTGAGGGACAGAAACTTCATCAGAGGCAAAGAAGTTAATCAGCCGTGTTAGACTCAGCCCTCCCCCCTGAACCATATAGCCGTGCATGGCGAATCTCGGCAAAGAGGCTCCAACGCTAAACCTTGCTAGATTATCAATGCTCAGTTCTCCTGACAAATCACAAACCAAAGTACGGTTTTCAGAAGAAGTAGGATTATCTACTAAAAAATAAACTGAGACATTTTCAATGGCGATTTTGTCTGTTATTTTCCAAGGTTGTATTGAATTAACATATACCGCGATCGACTCTAGTTTTTTCTCCGTTGAACTAACATTCAGTGTAAGTCTGGAGAGAACTAAACCCTGTTCGGGACCATAGCCATCAGGTAGTAAATCAGCAAGTGCAGTTCCATTTAAAAGCCCAGTTAACTGAGAAAGTCCTGATAAAGAAAAATCTTCTGGATCCGCTTCAAAGGTCAAATCTTGATGAGAGCCTCGAAAGGTCGAATAAATTGGCAAATCAACGGAATTATCTGAGCTGCCAACCTTAATCTGAGTTTCCAGCGCAAAGTAAGCACTGGTGTAAGGAGGAAGACCACTTTCTGCTTCATCGATCACATCGGCAACAAGATCGAGTTCTAAAGAAGGAACGCTTAAGTAGCCCAAACTAATATCTCCTGTGATGGGAGCATTAAGAAAAATCTCCGTCCCTTTAGGAGTAGGCACGATTAAGCCAGTTACTTTCAGAGAGAGTATCTCGCCAATAAATTGACTTAAGGGAATGAAGTCATTATCAATTGTCAATTCGGCTTCAAACCGAAGCCCAGAAACCTGCTCAGGTTCTTTAACTTCAACAGAATCAAGAATTAATTTGGGTTGTTGAAAGATTAGCCGATCAAATAAAAATTCTTCCTCTTTTAACCCCATTTGGGTAAGAATACTTGTTCCCAAACTCGGAAAACTTTGAGTAAATTTCCAAGTATTTGGCAATAGTGTAACTAGAGTCATTTGTGGCTTCTGATCTTTTAAGTAAAATGTAGCTTCAACCTCAAGATCTGGAATGGAAAATAGCGAAGTTTTCCCGCTCACAATAATATTTTCAGTTTCAGTTCTTAATTCTATCGTTTTTATGTTTAGTGGCTCATCAGATAAGAATTCTTTGAATAAAAACTGAACATTTTCAGATTTAATTGTAGTATTTTTTAGCAATAAATTGCCATTCGCAATATTTCCTTGCAGTGTTTTTTCAAGGTTTTCAATAGTCATAATTGCATCTCAAAACTAAGTTAAAATATCCAGCGTAATTCCAAATTTACAGCTAATTTACTGAGTGACTCTACTTGGGAGTTGCCATTGCCTCTTCAAAAGCAGCTATCGCATGAATTAAACGGGGATCTTCCTCAATCGGGCGATCATATACCCCATCCTCCAAGGCGAGTAATTGCTGTTTTAACGCTTCTAACTCATGTCTAATAGCCCACTTTTTAGTTTCTAAATTCCCAATCTCCTCCTGCCAAGCGTTAATTTCTTTACCACGCCAATTAATCTCAATATCTAACTTTGCTTGTTCTTCTGTTCTATCAGTTCCAGGTAACGAGTGAAACCACTGCTTCCAGTGGTCAATTTCTCGTTTTCGATTCTTGGCTTGTTCTTTAGCTTTATCAATTTTGGACTGATTTTCCTCTATTTCGCCTTCTTTAGCTGAAATCTTATCATTAAGTTCGGCCTTGTTAGGTTTTCCGCTTTTTCTTTCCTCCAAAAGCTGAAATCGAACCGCATTAAGGATTTGATCTGGAGCAAGTCCAACGCCTCGACCATCGGACAGATCGTTCGATATAGAAATTTCAGGCATTTTCTTTTTCTTAGAAGTAGCAGTAACAACTTTTCTACTGTAATCACTTGTCCTTTCCAACACAACCGAAGTTTAGGAACTTAAGGAAAAAGTCAGTAAAATCCACCCAATCCCTTACCCCGCCTAACTTTCAGCCCCTCAACCCTCCCGCAAAAATCCTTAACTTGGGAAAAATCCCCAACTTTACCAACTTAAGCGCAAGCATTGTCAAAATATCCTGACAATCTCCCCCCACTCCGACTCCCCAAATTTTTGCTTCATACCCAAGACCACAAAAACCGAGATGGAAATATCCCACTTTTGTCATCTGGACAGGCTAGAGAGCTTACCCCACAGTAAAAATGAGTAGCGCATCTTGCCTGAGCAAACTTGGGACGATCCCACAGCGACGAACCTATAATGAAAAAAAGCCAAGCCTTAACAACCATGAAATTAACCCTAAAGCCCGAACACCAAAAGCTGATCGAAGCCAAACTAGATACAGGGCGTTATGCCAATCCAGATGAAATCATTGCCGAAGCCTTACAATTACTCAGCAAACGCGATCAATATCAACAATGGGCAGAAGAAGTTGGCCAAAAAATTGATATTGCCGCCGAACAATTAGATCAAGGCGAAGGAATTGACGGAGAAACCGCAATCGCTCAACTTAAAGCAAGACTTCCAAAAAACTGTGAAGCTTAAATATTCATGAATCAATACATAATTTCGACTGAAGCCCTTCGAGATATGGAACAAATTCTTGATTATTTGGCTAATACTAACATTAGTGCGGGTGAGAAATTTTTGGAGGAGTTTAGCAAAAAATGTCGTTATCTTAGCCAATTTCCGCTAATGGGGCGCAGTTATCGAGAGATTCGTCCCTATTTGCGTGGCTTACCGATGAAAAACTACATTATTTTCTATCGCTTAACTGAGCAAGGGCTAGAAATCATGCGTTTTATCAAAGTAGAGCGAGATTTAGAAGCTTTTTTCTTTGAAAACCCCTAAAAAATCAAGGCAATTACTTTTTTTCAACTGTTTATAATAGAGATCGCTACAATGTCGAGTATCCCCCCATCCCAAAGCAGCCATGACAGCCAAAGAACAACTCCTCCAGGAAATCGAACAAGCTCCCGAATCTCTAATCCAATCCTGCTTAGAATTGATACTCTCCCATAAAACTCCCGCCCCTTCACCGCAAAATAACAAACCAATTTGGGAAATCGCCGATGAAATAATTGCCACCATTCCCGAAGAATCCTTTGACCAGATCCCCACCGATGCGGCGGCCAACTTGGATTACTATCTTTATGGCAATTCTCCTCAAAAATAATGCCGACCCTCTTCGCCGACACATTTTATTGGGTTGCCTTGGTTCGTGCTAAAGATCAATGGCATAGACAAGTGCGAGCTTTTAGTAGGTTAATTCAAGATTATTCTTTAATTACAACCGATTTAGTCTTGGTGGAATATCTTAACTTTTTTGCTAAATTTGATCAACCCATGAAACAAGGTGTCGTCAATTTCTATCGCCAAATCCAAACCTCTCCAAATCTGCAAATTATTAGCCTTGATTCTTATTTAATTCAATCAGGTGTAGAACTTTATGCCAACCGTCTAGACAAAGGCTATAGCCTGACTGATTGTGTCTCAATGATTGTGATGAAACAAATGGGAATTTATGAAATACTCACCATGACCAGATCATTTTGATGCTGGAGAGCGTTCGCTTTTTAGGATATAGAACGGAGTAATGGCGTTTTGGGAAATATGGGAAGTGCGCTCTTGGCTCTTCTAGGTTCTGTGTGAGGATGGTATAATAATAATACAGGACAGGAGGTGGGTTATGTGGATAAATTTTGATCAACTCCTCGATTTACCAAATGTAACAGTGGTCAATTATCAAAAAATTGCTCAGACAATTTTCCTAAAGCTCGCTCTTTTAAATGAAACAATTGAATGTCCGAATTGCCATCAAACCTTGGACAGAA
>NZ_SFBV01000366.1:0-4786 GCF_007095585.1 Microcystis sp. M_OC_Ca_00000000_C217Col | reverse complement strand
GCGACTTTTTACCCGGCCAAGCTTTTCTGGTCGGAACCCCCTAAGCCGAGTTTTCAAGGTGCTGCGCCGTCCACTTGGTTTTCGAGACTGGCCTTTTAATTCTAACGTAAAGCCGCCGTAGAACGGCGGGGTTTCAGACCCAAAATTTCCGATGAACCAGCCTCAAGAGCGAGAACCTTTTGCCAGTTTAGTTTTATATCATCTCTTTAAATGGTCGATCGTTAGCCCAACCCTACACGGCTATTTCCGCGGCCGCATTTACGGAGTGGAAAATGTCCCCCGGCGTCATCCTCTGATTATCGTCTGCAATCACGCCAGTTACTTCGATCCACCTCTATTATCCTGTGCCGTGCGTCGTCCCGTAGCTTATATGGCTAAAGAAGAATTATTTACCATCCCGATTTTAAAACAGGCGATCGCTCTTTACGGGGCCTATCCCGTCAAACGCAGCAGTGGTGATCGCGGGGCAATTCGGGCGGCGATGGCAGCCTTAGCAGCGGGCTGGGCAGTAGGAGTGTTTCTGGAGGGAACCCGCACCGAGGACGGATTGATCCATCAACCAAAACTAGGCGCGGCGATGATTGCCGCTAAAGCGGGAGTTCCCCTGTTACCCGTCAGTTTGTGGGGGACAGAAAAGATTTTTCAAAAAGGTTCTTCTTTTCCCCATAGTATCCCCTTAACTATTCGCATCGGCGAGGTGCTGCCGCCACCGATTTCTAGCAAAAGAGAAGCTTTACAGACAGTTACCGAGCGCTGTGCCGAAATGATTAACGGATTACACGCCCTCGGACGCTAAATCTTTGCCTTTTGCATGAGTAGAAAACGGGTTTCTCCGAGAAACCCGTTTTCTGTGCGTTACTCAACGGATTTAGTATTAGATTTCTCTCCCCTACACTTTGAAGTGGGGAATCTAGGCTAAAATTGGCATAACTCGACCATCGCCTCGATCATGTTCTTTTTTGTCCTCGGCTTCAATCTAGGCTTAACTTTATTTAATTGCTTTCTAGTCTGGAAATTGTGGCAATTGCGGCGGATTTTAGGGCGAGTGACCAAAATTTTAAACCGGGTGGAACGACGTTTACACCACATTTTTTACCCCGCCCCCGAATATATTGTCATCGCCGGGGCGAAAACCTATCATCTCCGACAAAACTATCAACGCCTCTGCGGACAGATACAGATACTGCAATCCCTATTCTTGACCTTCTCCCTGATTATCCGTTACTGGCAGCGTCAATCCCGTCAAAGCCGTCGCCTCTGGTCGCTAAAATTGAGCAAAATCTCTAGCAACTAAGCAGCTAACAGCGATCGCCAACCAAAGTAATACACAAGTACGAGTTAAATGCCAAGCCTGTTCGACGGTTTTGACGGTAATCGGGTGGAGGTTATCGCCCAATAAAGGTTTTTCCACAATCTGGCCCCGGTATTGATTTTTCCCCCCCAATTGCACCCCCAAAATCGCCCCATAGACGCATTCACTCCAACCGGAATTAGGACTAGGATCCCGACGGGCATCGCGCCAACAAATGCTTAAAACCCGCCCCGGCCGGCCCGAAATTAGGGCGAGAGTTAAGACCGTTAAACGACAGGGTAGCCATGTCAAAACATCCTCGCTTTTAGCACTAAACCAGCCAATATGGGTGTAGGGCGGCCGACGATAGCCAATCATCGAATCGAGGGTACTAGCGGCTTTATAAGCGCAAGCAAGGGGAACCGGTCCCACCCCCAGAAAAGCACCGAGAAGGGCATAAAAAAGCGGCGCAGTAACTCCATCCACACCATTTTCACTGACGGTTTCTAATAGGGCGCGAAGGATTTCTTCCTGGCCGAGATTATCTGTGTCGCGACCAACGTATAAACTTAGTTGGCAACGAGCTAAGGTGATATTTTCCGCTTGTAAAGGTGCGATGACTGTTTCGGCAGCCCTGCGTAAACTTCTACCGGCTAAACAACTAGCCAAGAGAATCACTTGTACTAGGCAACTCAGCAGCAAATTGACCTGACCTAACCATTGGATTCCTAGCCAAGTTAAGACCCCAGCCAAGATAATTAAACCTAGTCCCAGAATTATGCCCGCTAAACGTTGCCGAATTTTTTCCTGCGTCCAATTAAGAATAACTTTGCTGGCAACAGCAATAATCGCCCCCATCACCTGCACTGGATGAATCCATCCCCAAGGATCGCCCACCAGATAATCTAAAACCGCCCCTAATACTAAAATGATCGCCGTTGCCGTTTCCTTCACAATTACTCCCTTTTACCATCGATATCCCGAATTTTCTCAATATTGTCTTCCCAGTTAGCTCCATCAAAGAACTGGATCTGAAAATCTTCCAAGACATTGCCATCCAAACAGCGCAGGTTTATATCTATAGCGTCAGGATGGGAGCGGGGACGATAGAAAGGATGGATACCACAAACACGACAAAAATAATGTTGGGCTGTGTGGGTATTAAATGTATAGGTACTTAAGAAATCTTCACCGCTTAGGAGGGTAAATTGTGCTGAAGGAACAATCAGATGCAAAAAGCCTTTTTTCTGACAAATGGAACAATTACAGTCTAGAGCTTGATCATGCTCGATCGCCACTTGAAAACGGATCGCTCCACAGTGACAACCTCCCCCATAAATCTTTGCTTGTGTTGTTGCTGTCATAACTTCTAAACTACTAAACAATAAAGCTGGTTTCCTCTCCCCTAGCGGCGATCCAGCTACGCGCATCGTAGTATAAATCCGCTAAGGTAATCTTCCCCAGGGCCTCTTTTAATTTCTCGTGGAGGTGTTTCCAGATAGTAAATGTCACCCAATCTTCTGCCTGTTCGTCCCTGGGATGATAACCTGATAATGGCTCGATCGTCTCTCCCACTGCCTCCAAAATTTGCCCCAACGAGATACGATTTGCCGGCCTAGCTAACTGATAACCCCCTTGCGATCCCCGAAAGGAACGAACTAACCCCGCTCGTCGCATTTCTATCAGCAATTTCTCTAGATAAGCAGCCGGGATATCTTGACGCAGGGCGATCGATTTTACCGATACGGGAGTCCCCCTCGGTTGTAAACTAAGATCCAGCAAGGCTTTAACACTATAGTGACCCCTAGTTGTTAGCTTCATTATCCCTCATTTTTACCTCTTGATCTCTATCCTACCCCGGCTCTCATTGATGAGAGAAAGGCTAACCTCCCTTACCCCGGCATCTCGATCAACATTGATAAATTCTCTTAAGATTTCGATCGAGAGATAGAGTGTAATCCATTACAATCAATTTCCCCAAGCAAGTGATAATTTTTAGTTTATACCGTGTAAGATAAGTGTAGAGATCAATCGTAACCCGATTGTTTCTGGTCAGGGGGAGCAATTCTCCTCGACTAGCCTTGATGACCCTAACCGTTACTTATCTACTGCGAACTTAAATGAACACAACTACCAATCCAGAACCCCTGACTGGCCTCGAACTAATTGAGAAAGTTAAACAGCTAGGCAACCTCAGCAAAGAGGAAAAAGCCCGGGAATGCGGCTACTATACCATGACAAAAAATGGTATTGAACGCGTTAATATGATGAAATTTCTCAATGCTCTAATCGATGCCGAGGGAATTGACTTAGATAGCAGTGCCAATGGTCACGGACGAGGTGGGCGCTCGGCCAGCTACCGGATCAGTGTCCAATCTAATAATAATCTCCTGATCGGTTCGGCCTACACCAAAAAAATGGGACTCAAACCCGGAGATGAATTTGAAATTACTTTGGGGAGAAAACATATTCATCTCAAGCAAGTTGGCGCCAGCGACGACGACGAATAGCCATAATTAAGGAGAGAGCCGTTTCACTCTCTCCTTGCAGATAGGGTCTGCTGAAAAATTCACTCCAGAAATCATGCTATTGAATGCCACTGATTTGTCGCCCAATTGATAAGTTTTACTTAGGCAAAACAAATTTAAACATGATTTTTATTAAAGAGAAGGACTATCTTAGTTCATTTGTTCGCAAAAAAGCCAGAAAGACAAAAAAAGCCCAAAAAAACTGCCGAAGCAGTTGGGAAAGATTGACAACCAAAAAGATAATAGCAAGGACAGTTCCTGAAGTTTCAGGTAGTTTTGTCATGACCAGATTGAAACTAAATCTTCTCGGCTCTTTAATTGATTAGTTCGCTCTAGATAAAAAACAATTGACAAAAATCGCTAAATGCCTTTCTCTATAAGGGTTCCATCCCTTATAACCCCCATCCATTGCATAACACAAACCGAAGAGCCATCTTCTCTTAGCTTGTCCGGACTTTCTGGGAGCATCTCAGATGTGCACAAATAACGACAATCAACAATGATCAGTCATCCTTAAATTAGTACGAATGTATGAACAACCGCATCTAAGCATCCCACTGCAAAAGCTAATCTGCGGCGGGATTGAGGAAAAAATCGCCATTAAGCGCGAATTTTAGAAGATAGTTTCCTTGGAAAAATCCCCACTGGGTAGATTGACAAAAATCAGATGCACCCCTAGGTAGGGTATGCTGAAAAAGTTTTTCCTGGTGGCAGGGTGTGGGGTGTGGGGTGTGGGGTTTTATCAGTTTTGAGGTGGCCAATTACCTAATTTTCAGGGAAAAAGTCCAGGGATTTTCCCCCTGATCACTCCCATGCCTGGTACTTTTTGATTGACAAAAAGTCTAAAAGTCTTCAAGGGGTGACAAGGCGACTAAAAGGCTTGCTGGATAAGGCGCATAGCCGTTAGACCCCTAGAAAAATCGGGGTGTTTTCCTGGCTTGAGGCGGATCAAAGAAAAGGCGAGTTC
>NZ_SFBV01000365.1:0-26971 GCF_007095585.1 Microcystis sp. M_OC_Ca_00000000_C217Col | reverse complement strand
ATTACTCGAAAGGAGATAGAAGCTATGTTTAGTTTAAGCGAGTTAAGACAGACGCGTGTGTTTCAGGAGGCCCTAGTCGCCAAGAAGGTCGCCAAGAAGGGGAAATCATCGGAAAATTAGCTTCTGTTCCCTTATTATTGCGAGCGGGGGTTAATACCCAAGAAATCGCCGCTTCTCTGGGATTATCTCTCGAAAAGGTCTTAGAATTGGCTCGCTCGCTGGAAGATAGCGATCGCTAGGATATTTTCAGAAGTTCGATTGCTGATTTCCCCTTTTAGGACGAGTATGAACCCCGAAAGGGACGACTTTCGGCAGTAGAGATATAATTTCCTTATCTTCCTTTCCCCCTTTCTTCGATGCTATCCCTACTAAAAAAGCTCTGGAATTGGCTAAAATCGCTCTTTATTGCCAGTCCGAAGGCAATTAACCTCAAAAAAGTCGAAAATACTCCTCCAGAACCCAGCGATGGGGAATATGAAGGGATATTGATGGGGTTATTCGAGCAGGTGGCGGCGGGAACCACTACCGACGGGTTACGGGAATAGCTATACAGTCGCCATTGTGACGATAAAAAGCTGGCGCGGTGGTTAGGGGTCAAAAGCGAGGAATGGCTACAGTATCCGGAAGATTATCAAACTTTAGGGCGGGATCTGGCGGCTTTAGGCAAGGTGATGACGGGAAATCTGGGGGAAGTGTCCCAACGGATTAGCCTCCAGTTACGCGACGCGGTGAGGGATGTTTCCGGTGTGGAGGAGGAAAATCTAGACTCAAAGGAGACGGATTTGACGGAAGTGGTTCAGGATGTCGCATTCTGGTTTGAGCAAGGATACCAGAAACTAATCAATGGGGATTTTATCGGCGCGATCGCCTCTTACGACAAAGCTTTGGAAATTAAACCCGATTTACATCAAGCTTGGTACAACCGAGGGATTGCGTTAGGTAATTTAGGCAGATTTGCAGAAGCGATCGCATCTTACGACAAAGCTTTAGAAATTAAACCCGATTATCATGAAGCTTGGTACAACCGAGGGAATGCGTTAGGTAATTTAGGCAGATGGGCAGAAGCGATCGCATCTTACGACAAAGCTTTAGAAATTAAACCCGATTTCCATCAAGCTTTGTCCGGCCGAGGGGTTGCGTTAGGTAATTTAGGCAGATGGGCAGAAGCGATCGCCTCTTACGATCAAGCTTTAGAAATTAAACCCGATTATCATGAAGCTTGGTACAACCGAGGGGTTGCGTTAGATGATTTAGGCAGATTTGCAGAAGCGATCGCCTCTTACGATCAAGCTTTAGAAATTAAACCCGATTTCCATCTAGCTTGGACTAACCGGGGGGTTGCGTTAGGTAATTTAGGCAGATGGGCAGAAGCGATCGCCTCTTACGACAAAGCTTTAGAAATTAAACCCGATGACCATCAAGCTTGGTACAACCGAGGGATTGCGTTAAAGAATTTAGGCAGATTAGAAGAAGCGATCGCCTCTTACGACAAAGCTTTAGAAATTAAACCCGATGACCATCAAGCTTGGACCAACCGAGGGAATGCGTTAAGGAATTTAGGCAGATGGGCAGAAGCGATCGCCTCTTACTACCAAGCGGTAGCCATTAAATCCGATGACCATCAAGCTTAGTCTGACCGAGGGTGGGCGATTTGTTCTCTGGGTAAAATAGGGCTAGATCAACTAACAGAATACAGCGATCCTTACCATTGGGCAGCCTATACCCTGACTGGACAGGACTAACTTATGGAAATTCCCAAAACAATTATCGATCTTGAAGCGCTGCTAATTGCCCTCGCACAGCAGACTGAACCTTTGCCAGAATATCTACAGCGATCGCTCAAAGAAATTGAACGATTATTAAGGGAAGAACAACCCCAGGCAGCAACACAATTGCGGCAACTTGTCAAGGATTTTCCCCCCCTAGAAAAAGCTTATAAAAAAGCGATCGAAGAATTAGACGCAGCCTATGCTAACCAAGAACGCACCAAAAGTTTAAGCGTCATTTTTCCCGATAGTTTAGATTTCGAGGCCCTATTTATTAATGATGTTATTCCTAGCCAAGATTGGGTAAAAACTGCCCAAAAATTAGCTGGATCCCCCCTTGATCACGAGGGTGCTGATTCCCCTCGATTTTGGGATAAAGCCGATCGCCTGATGGTGGTAACGGTGGGAGGTGCAGCCCTAGGGGGATCGATTGCGGGAGTTTATGGCGCGGTTATTGGTGCGATATTAGCGGCGGGCTGCGGATGGTATATTACCTTTAGAAAAGCAAAATCAGCATAAATTTTTGATGAAGATTGTTAACATTGAAAACTTTCTTTTGTTAATCGGAACCTTGGTCATTACCGCAAGCGTGGCAGTGGTTACAAGAAGACGGCAGCGACGGGGAAACAATAAATCTTATCTAGAAATTCTTTTCGTTTCTGGGTTAACTTTGTGGACTGCATTTACCCTATTTAAGGTGGTCTATAAAGTGTTAACCGATGAAAATTTTCAGAAATGCCTTGGTTCGGATAGTCAAATCCCTCTTTTGCTAGGTGCTGTTGTCGGTATCTATATTTCTATTAACGAGATTCGGAAATTATTTGAAGCGAAGTAATAGAAATGCCAGCTTTATCCATATCCAAAAGTTATACTAAATCCTGTTGAGAAGGTATAGAATAGGCGTTGGGTTTCATGCTTTAACTCAACCTAAGTTCTATAAACATTATCAGTAAACCCCAAAAAAAAGGAAGCTAAATCATGAAAATTACTATCGATATTCCCGATGAATTGCTTCAACATTACAACTACAATAATCTTACCCGTGAAATTTTAGAGGCTTTGGTGGTGCAGGCCTACCGAGCGGAAAAAATCACCAGTGCCGAGGTCGGAAGTATTTTAGGTCTATCTTCTCGTTGGGTGGTGGATGCTTTTTTGAAAAACCACGATGCCGATTTACATTACGATGAAGTCGATCTAGACAGCGATCGCAAGACTCTTCAGCAACTTCGCAACAAACACGATCATAGTCTTTTATGATAGTCGTTTCAATTAAATTGAAGATAGATTTCGCCTTTGATACCCCCTTGATCCTAGGGTTGATTCATAGTAGGGTTGATTCATGAATCAACCCTACTACCCTTAATAAGGGGGGCGCTGATGATTTTTAACACCTACCTACTTAAAACTACATTCCCATAATTTCGTAACCGGAATCTACATAAATAATCTGACCGGTAATACCACTAGAAAGATCACTGGCTAAAAAAGCGGCCGTATTTCCCACCTCAATTTGTGTCACGGTGCGATGTAAAGGAGCGATTTCTTCCACATGATGGATCATATCAAGAATTCCCCCCACGGCCGAAGATGCCAAGGTGCGAATTGGACCGGCGGAAATACCATTAACTCGGATCTTTTGGCCACCTAATTCCGCGGCTAAATAGCGAACACTCATTTCTAAACCTGCTTTTGCCACCCCCATTAAATTATAGTTAGGAATTACCTTGACACCGCCGAGATAGGTAAGAGTGATAATACTTCCCCCTGCCGTCATCAAAGGTTTAGCTGATCGCGCTAGACGGGTTAGGGAAAAAGTGCTAATATCTAGGGATTTAGTGAAAGCTTCCCGAGGGATGGCGGTAAAATCGCCCGTTAAACCCTCTTTATCGGCAAAAGCGAGACAGTGAATCAAAATATCCAGTTTACCCCATTTTTCCGCCACTGTAGCGAAAGTATCTTCTACCTGTTGGTCATTTTGGACATCGCAGGGGACATAAAAAGCGGGATTAAGTTCATCGGCCAATTCTCGCACTTTTTTCTCAAAACGGCCCTTTTCGTCGGGGAGATAGGTGACACCGATATTCGCACCAGCTTGATGGAGTTGTTGGGCAATTCCCCAAGCGATCGAGCGATTATTGGCAATTCCCGTCACTAGGGCGTTTTTTCCCGTTAAATCTAACATAGTTCTCGTTTCTCTTACAAAAATCTCCCCAATAGCCGACCCCAGCGAGATTCGGTATAATAGGGATACAGATAAAGGGGCAGCAATGATCACCCCTCCCCCATTGTCTGGCAAAAAGCGCCCAAAACTTTTCCCAGTTTAGGGAGCGGTTATGTTTAATAGAGGTGACACTCGTTGCATAATAAAAACAATTTTCCCTTTTTTTGGATGTGAGATGGACTTATCATTAATACAAGATAAACCCCTAGCAGATGTGTTCCGTCGAATCGGCAGCGGCAATTTCCCCCCGGTGGTGGAATTGTTCGAGCGTGGCAAAACGATCTTTTTCCCTGGAGATCCCGCCGAAAGAGTCTATTTTTTGCTGAAAGGAGCCGTTAAGTTGTCGCGAGTCTATGAAGCGGGAGAAGAAATTACCGTGGCTCTACTGCGGGAAAATAGCGTCTTTGGTGTGCTATCCTTACTCACCGGCCAGCGATCGGATCGTTTTTATCATGCCGTGGCTTTTACTCCGGTAGAATTACTCTCGGCCCCGATCGATCAGGTAGAAAGATCCCTCCGCAATAATCCCGATTTATCAATGTTGATGCTGCAGGGTTTGTCCTCGCGGATTCTGCAAACGGAAATGATGATCGAAACCTTAGCTCACCGGGATATGGGTTCACGTTTGGTCAGTTTTTTGTTAATTCTCTGTCGTGATTTTGGGGTTCCCACCACCGATGGCATCCGGGTGGATCTAAAATTGTCTCACCAAGCGATCGCAGAAGCGATCGGTTCTACTCGCGTCACTGTCACCCGTTTATTGGGAGAGCTGCGGGATCAAGAAATGGTCTCAATTTACAAGAAGAAAATTACCGTCCATAATCCCGTCGCTCTCAGTCAACAATTTACTTAAATTCTGGATGACTAGCGCTTATATTTTGGTTTTGGCCATCGTGGTTTTAGGTGGTCTGATAGCGGCGGTTGGCGATCGCATAGGGAGCCGTATCGGTAAGAAAAGGATGCGTTTATTTAATCTGCGTCCGAAACAAACCGCAACTTTAATGACGATTGTAACGGGAATTTTGATCGCCGGCTCCACTTTAATTGTCTTGTTTGCTTCTAGTAAATCCCTGCGTCAAGGGGTTTTTGAACTGGATCGTCTTTTAAATGAACGTCGTGCCGCTATTAAGGATTTAGAAAGTCAGGTCAGAAAAACCACCGAACAAAAAAATCAGGTGGAAAAGGCTTTAAAAACAGCTAAAAGTGAACAGATAGCTGTGCAGAAACGTCTAGAGGTTCTTAACAAAAATTATCAAGCTTCGCGTCAACGTTTGCGATTAGTTTCGGGACAGTTGGAAAAGTTTCGGAAGGAAGTGGCTAATTTAAATAATGAACGAGTTATTTTAACTAATCAAAAGGCACAGTTAAGCAGTCAACGGGATCAATTGTTCCAACAAAAATCAATTCTTTCTAGTCAGATAAATCAACTACAAACCACCGTTAAAGTTAGAGATAAAGAGTTGGCTAATCAACAAAAATTATTAACAACCAGACAAGCGCGACTTCAACAGTTGGAAACCCAACAAAAAACCCTACAGCTAGAAATTGATCGCCGGGATCAACGCATTGGAGAACTTGATCGATCGATCGTCGATAAAAATTTAGCTTTGGAACAGCGTGAGGGAAAATTAAAAGATTTAGAAACCCAAATGGCTTTTCTTAAGCGGGAAGTGGAAGTTTTAGAACAATACTATCAAACCTATCAAGAATTGCGGGAAAAACAAATCGCTATTTTCCGGGGACAGGTGTTATCTTTTGGAGCTTTTCGTATTGTTGATCCCCAAGCTATTGTCACCGTTATCGATAAGTTATTGCGGGAAGCGAATATGAATGCTATCCGTGCCACCCAACCGAATCAGCCTAATTTTGACCAGCGTTTAGTTAAGATCACAAAAGCACAGGTAGAACAGTTAAGTCAACAATTACAGGACGGTAAAGAATATGTGGTGAGAATCCTTTCCGCAGGTAATTATGTCTTAGGAGAAACCGAGATTCGTGTCTTTGCTGATGTGGTTCCCAATCAAAGAGTTTTTGAGGAGAAACAGGTAATCGCTGCCGTTTCTATTGATCCGCAAAATATGACAGAAGAAGACCTGCAAAAGCGTTTAGATTTACTCTTAGCTTCGGCTCAATTTCGCGCTAGAAGTGCGGGAGTTTTAGGGTCAATTCAAGTGGAAGATGGTTTATTAACTACGGTAGTTAACTTTATCGATCAAGTCAAAAGGTCGGGTAATTCTATCGAGACACTTGAGGCAGTTGCTGCTAGTAAAACTAATACATCTGGACCCTTAACTTTGCGTTTGGTAGCGGTAAAAGATGGTAAAATTGTTTTTAGTACGTCCTCTTAAAAGATAGCTAAAGTTAGGAGTTGAGATTAAAATCAATTCCTTCGTAAATATCGACAAGATTTAAGCTAATTCCTAAAGAATCTAGGGATATAATTCCCCTGGCTGGGGTGTATTCTTGTAATAACCAATTATTTTCTGATGTTTTGCTATAGGATTCTATTAGTATCTCCCCTTGACTGACGAGAAGATATTGGTTTAATTGGGGTATAGAACGATAATAACGAAATTTATCACCCCGATCATAACCAGAGGTGGAAGGAGATAAAACTTCGATAATTAGGCAGGGATTTAAAATTTCATCGTTGCGATTATCACTAAATAATGGTTCCCCAGCAATGATCATTAAATCTGGGTATAAACCGCGATTATACTGGGGTATCCATAGACGCAAATCACTGGGAAAGACTTCATAAATAGTTTTCCTTAAAGCATTGTCTAACAAGCGAATTAAATTGCGTACCAGTCGATTATGATTGATGCTTCCCCCTGTCATCTCGATAATTTCCCCGTCGTGATATTCGTGTTTAGTTTCCGCTCTAGTTTCTAAATTACGATATTCTTCTAAGCTGAGGGTTTTGGTAGGAGATCGAGTTAGCATTTTCTCTGTCACAGAATTTTTAATCCTCCCGATTATAACCTAGATCATATAAAAAAGGTTATCATTCATCAATTATTCTTCAATTAAAATCAATTCCTTCGTAAATATCGGCAAGATTTAGACCAATTCCTAAAGAATCTAGGGATATAATTCCCCTGGCTGGGGTGTATTCTTGCAGTAACCAATTATTCTCTGAGGTTTTGCTATAGGATTCTATTAGTATCTCCCCTTGACTGACGAGAAGATATTGGTTTAATTGGGGTATAGAACGATAATAACGAAATTTATCACCCCGATCATAACTAGAGGTGGAAGAGGATAAAACTTCGATAATTACACAGGGATTTAAAATTTCATCGTTGCGATTATCACTAAATAATGGTTCCCCAGCAATGATCATTAAATCTGGGTATAAACCGCGATTATATTGGGGTATCCATAGACGTAGATCGCTAGATTGAAGACGATAATTAGTTCCTCTTAAAGCTAATTTTAGCAGGACAATAAGATTAATGAGAATACTATTATGATTGATGCTTCCCCCTGTCATCTCGATAATTTCCCCGTCGTGATATTCGTGTTTAACCTCGGCAATGGTTTCTAAATTACGATATGCTTCTAAGCTGAGGGTTTTGGGAGGAGATGAAGTCAACATTTTTCTAGATTAGAACTTCTTTTATTTAATCATAACACAATTAATGCTACCTATTTAATTCTAATTCCCCTTGCAGAAAATCAACAAATTGTCTAGCAGTTCTTCCTGATCGCCCATTATGTTGGGTTGCCCATTGTTTGGCACGAAATTCTAAGTCTTCTAAGCTAATTTTTAATTTAGATAAAGCTGCTAAATGACGCACTATTTCCAAATATTTTTCTTGATTAGCCGGTTCAAAAGTTAGGGTTAAACCAAAGCGATCGCTAAAGGATAATTTTTCTTGTACTGTGTCCCAATTATGCACTTCATCACTATCTTTTGGTCGGGGTCGATCCGCAAAAAATTCTCTGACTAAATGTCGGCGATTAGAAGTGGCATAAACTACGACATTTTTCGGTCTAGCGGTGATGCTTCCCTCTAAAATAACCTTTAAAGCTTTAAAAGCTTCATCGTCTTCTTCAAAGGATAAATCATCGACAAAGATAATAAATTTTTGTGGTAAATCTCGTAGGATTTCAATAATTAATGGTAGGTCTTTTAATTGAGATTTGGCCACTTCAATTAAGCGCAATCCCTGAGTATGATATTTTTGCAATAATCCCTTGACTAGAGAGGATTTTCCCGAACCACGACTGCCATAGAGTAGGACATTTAAAGCGGGATAACCTGCCAATAAAAACTCAGTGTTTTTAATCAAAGTTTCCTTGGACATTTCATAACCGACTATTTCTTGAATCTGCACGGGATCGGGATGAGTAATTCCTTGTAATCTGCCTTCTTGCCACCTTAAAGCTTGATAACGGGCAAAAATTCCTGTACCACATTCGCGATAATAATCTGCTAAATCTTCGATCAATTCCGTCCAATCTGAACTGGAATGCAGGAAACTTTCTAATTTATTGTCCACTTCCCAAGCGGGGAAAATTAGAAATTTAATTTGTTCAAAAACCGTCGAATTACTTAAGCTATAAATGCTAGAGTTATAAAGAGATTGGAGGATAGATAAATCCTGTTTAACGCCATCAATTAAAGATTCAGGTAACTCCGAAACAATTTTTTTCTGTACCTGTTGACTAAAGGGATTATCATCTAATAAAATTTGTTCGACTAGAAAATCATTCCAACTGATATTTTTAGATGCTAAAGCTTGAAACAATTTACCATAAGCTTTGAGAAAATCGGCAACATTATCCGTAGATAATAGGGTAATAAATGCCTGGCCAATAGCATTATCAAAAACCCCTTGATACAAAACTAACAAGCTGACTTTTTTGTAAATTTCAGAGTTCATTTTTAATTCTCCACTAATAACTAACATTTCATGGCCGCCTTTTGGCAATTCCTAATCCGATTCAATAATTGCCGCCTTGTAGCCGAGGGAATGCCAATCAGTTATTATTCTATCAAGATAGGGCGATAAGTAGTTGGACAAAAGTAAAGTTAACTGTAGGGTAAGGAGTCAGGAGACAGGAGACAGGAGACAGGAGACAGGAGACAGCTTTTGTGTATTCTCCCCACTTGCCACTTGCCACTTTCAAGTCAGGAGTCAGTAAGAATTGCGGCAATTTACATTTCTTAAGATAGACAACAGAATTTATGTCCGACTACTTAGGGTTTGCTGAAAAAGTTTGTTGGTGGGGTTAGGAGTCAGGAGTCAGGAGTCAGGAGTCAGTAGCTGGTCGTTTCAGGCTTTGTTGCCCTCTTTTTTTTGTACCATTTTATGTACTACGAGAGGGATAATGCAAGGTTTTTGAGAGTCCCAATCGGATTTTCGCAGCATGAACATCGGATTTTAACAGGTCAAAAGCCTTATTTTAAAAGGGTTTTACCATTATTCAGCCAACCCTACTTATCTGCAACATTAAGGTTAAAAAGGGAGAAATGCCTACCGACTAATTCTTAGGATTTCTTGAATTGATTCTCGATAAAATTGATAACCTAGAGCAGTTATCTTAATGATGAGGTATGAGGTTTTCGTTTTGGTTACACATCATCTTGAGGAGAAACGCTATATTTGATAAAATTTAACCAATCTTGGATTTCCTGTCCTAACCAGAGACATTCATCCTCGCGGAGATTCTGGCCGATAAGATAATAATTTTTAGCCGTCCGCAGACGAATCTGATAGTTACCTTCTGTGCCATTGCTATGGAGAAAAATACCCCATAAATCTTGAGTTTTAAAAGCAAATTTTTTGTAGATAAAATTGAAGACTTTATATTTAATTAAAACTTCTTGAGGTGTAAGAATTAATTGCATCTCCCGCAAACAAATAAAACCAATTAGAGCTATAATAAAGGTAAGAATCGGGGAGATAAAGACAGTGACAGTAAGGACAATCGCCAAAGACCAGAGGGTAGGAGCATCGGAAAGTAGCTTAATTTTTGGGGGTAAATTAATCTCTAAATTATCCCGGCGTTTAGCGATACGGATGGAACTGTGGGGAGGTTTTGGTAATTTCTTAGGATCGATTAAACTTGAGGCTTGGCGATAGGAGGGATGTTGGAGAAATTTCAGGGCTTCTCTGGCACTTTTAAACCGCTTTTCTACCGCCATATCGGTCATAGTTTCTAACCAATCGATTAAATCATCATCGATTGTCACCAGTTGGCGAAATTGAATTTTAGAGTCGCGGTGGGGCAGTTCTATCGGCACAATTCCCGTCAATAAATGAATTAAAGTCATGCCCAAGGCATATAAATCAGAACCCGGAACTGCCCGGCCCCAAAATTGTTCTAGGGGTGCATAACCACTCGTTCCCACCACGGTAAAAGTAACTCCTGTTGCTGCACCCCTGGACTGGACTGCGCCAAAATCTACTAAATAAACGTTATTTTCTGAGTTAATAATTAAATTACTAGGTTTAATATCTCGATGTAATACTGGGGGCGATAATTCATGCAAATAAATGAGAATTTCGAGAACTTCTTGGGCAATATTCCGAATTACCGTAGGGGGGAAACGTTGCCCCCTTTCTAAGTGATCGCTTAAGGATTCTCCGGGTATATAATCTTGTACAAGCACAAACCAAGGAATCCCGTCACCTTGATTTTTATCGAGGGAAAAATAATCGCGATAGCGGGGAATACGGGGATGATAGAGAGAAGCTAAAACGGCGGCCTCTCGTTCAAATAATTTTAATTCTTCCCATTCCATCTGGGGACTAAAAGCGAGGAGTTTAATAATTACCGATTCCTGGGATAATACATCGGTAGCTAACCAAGTTTGACGACCGATAGCGGTATTGCCTAGGCGTTGTTGTAGTTGGTAACGTTCAGCTAAAAGAGAATCAGAAGTAAAGGTCATAGTGGCTTTTCCCTTATTTAGGGTCTGCTGAAAAAGTTTTTCCTGGGGACAGGGTGTGGGGTTGGGGGGGCCACACCCCACACCCCACACCCCACCCCTATAACTTATTTAGAAAAACCAGCCGTAGGAATGAAGTCCTTTACCTAAAAGATTCACCCCTAAATAACATACCCAAACCACAACAAAACCACTCGCCGCTAGAATAGCTGGTTTTCTTCCCTGCCATCCCCGGGTAATGCGGGCATGGAGATAAGCGGCAAACACTAACCAAGTAATTAGCGCCCAAGTTTCTTTCGGGTCCCAACTCCAATAGGAACCCCAAGCTTCATTGGCCCAAACTGCTCCGGCGATGATACCGATAGTGAGAAGGGGAAAACCGAGGCCAATGACCCGATAACTGATATTATCGAGGGTTTCCGCCAAGCTAAGACGTTGGGGCGAAAGAGTCGCCATCGCTGTTAAGGTGGGAGTTAAAAGGGCGGTTGGGCCACCGTTAGCCGTTTCCAGGAAAATTGGCGCAGAAAGAGTGGTAGATAACTTATTTTGGAGACGATAGGCCCCCGTACCCACGGAACTGCCTTTTAACTCGATATTTTGACCTCTCGTGACGATCAAAAAAGCGATCGCCATTAGGGAACCCACCATCAAAGCAGCATAACTTAACATCATGACGCTAACGTGCATCATCAGCCAATTCGATTTTAAAGCCGGAACCAAGGGAGCCGAAGTTTGCATTTCGCCTGGTAAAGACAAAGTGGCAAAAGCAGTAATCCCCATGGCCACAGGAGTCGTCACCACCCCCACCAGGCGACTGCGGCTATTGTACTCAGCAATTAAATGAACCGCAGTTACACCCCAAGCGAGAAAGAATAAAGATTCGTAAAGATTGCTGATGGGGAAATAACCCGCTTCTAACCAACGCGCCCCCAATAAAGCGGCGATACAGAGGTTAGCGATGGCCACTCCCGTGCTGCCTAAGCCAGGCAACAAAGGTATGCTAGGAAAGGCTGCCCCGGCCCAATAAACCAGCATAGTTAAAAACAGGACTAAAAAAGAAGTGTTATCGAGAAAGTTCTCTAAGCTAACTAAATTCATGGGATTTCTCTCGTTTGTCGCTCGCTCGCTACCAAGTATTCCATCCTCTATCCTATCCCATCGGTAAGGCGATCGAGATAGGGAATTGTTAGTATGAACTTTGTATTTTCACTCTCACCTGCCCTAAAAATTATGGCTAATCAAGAAGATAATAAATTTTCCTGGTCGCGTTGGCCGCGGTTAGGCAAAATCCTGATCATTTGTTCTGGTGTTGCCGTTTTAGGCTATTTTCTTATCCCTCGTCCCTCAGAATTGTCCAATATTCCCCTCGAACCCTACAGCGAATTTATCAGTAAAGTGGAACGGGGCGACATCAGTAAGGTCAGAATTGGCAATCAAGTCATCTATTATCAATTAAAAAATCCTTTAGAATCCCTGCCTATTCCGGGTAATCCCCCCGTTAATCCTCCAGAATCAAGTCATCCCTTTTACGGTGATTCTAGTTCTCTAGCGGGCAAACCGAGCAGTAATCTAGCCCCTGGACGAGTTTTTGCCACGATTACAGTTTATAACCCCCAATTACCCCAACTATTACAGCAAAAAGGCGTAATCTTCGAGGCGATTCCCGTGGCCGAAAACAGTTGGATCAGCACTCTCCTCGCTTGGGTGGTTCCTCCCTTAATTTTAGTCGCTGCTATGCAGTTTCTGTTCTATCGCAACGATGACACCCGTAAATCGCTGCTTTTTAATAAAAATCTCGCTAAAGTTTACGGAGACGGCGAAAAATATCCGATTACCTTCAGTGATGTGGCCGGGGCCGAGGAAGCAAAAACCGAGTTAAAGGAAATTGTCGAATTTCTCAAGGATGCCGAGCGCTTTAATAAAATTGGGGCGCGTATTCCTAAAGGTGTTCTCTTGGTCGGACCGCCGGGGACGGGAAAAACCCTCTTAGCAAAAGCGGTCGCGGGGGAAGCGGGAGTGACGTTTTTTAGCATTTCGGCCTCGGAATTCGTGGAGTTATTTGTCGGGACTGGGGCAGCCCGGGTGCGGGATCTATTTGCCCAAGCGAAGAAAAATGCCCCTAGCATCATTTTTATTGATGAATTGGACGCGATCGGTAAATCGAGAAGTTCGGGATCGGGAACTAGCGGCAGTAATGATGAGCGCGAGCAGACTTTAAATCAACTTTTGACAGAAATGGACGGTTTTAGCCCCAAAGAAGCCGTTGTCATCGTTTTAGCCGCCACCAATCGCCCAGAGACTCTTGATGCCGCTTTATTGCGTCCGGGGCGCTTTGATCGCCAAGTTTTGGTGGATCGTCCCGATTTAGCGGGACGATTGGCAATTTTGGAAATATACGCCCAACGAGTCCAGATGGGTGAAGATGTTAATCTCAAAGCGATCGCCACCCAAACCCCCGGTTTTGCCGGTGCCGATTTAGCCAACCTCGTCAATGAGGCTGCTCTCTTGGCCGCCCGCAATAATCGGGAAAAAGTCAGTCAAATTGATTTTAAAGAGGCGATAGAAAGAGTTATCGCTGGTTTAGAAAAGAAAAGTCGGGTTCTCTCCGAAAAAGAAAAGAAAATCGTCGCTTATCACGAGGTTGGCCATGCTTTAGTTGGCGCTGTCATGCCGGGAGGTGGTCGGGTGGAGAAAATTTCCATCGTTCCCCGGGGTTTATCCGCTTTGGGTTATACCCTGAAAATTCCCACGGAAGACCGTTTTTTGATGACAGAAACCGAATTTAAAGAACAAATTACTATGTTATTGGGCGGTCGGGCAGCCGAAGAATTAATCTTTGGCAGTGTCACTAATGGCGCTTCCGATGATTTACAAAGGGCGACGGATATTGCTGAAAGAATGGTGACAATGTATGGTATGAGTAAATCCCTGGGACCCCTAGCCTACGATAAAACAGGACAGGCTAATTTTTTAGGTAATAATCAGGGTAGTCCCCGGCGTTCGATCGGGGAAAATACGGCCAAAGCGATCGATGAAGAAGTTAAACAAATTATCGACGCTAGTTACCAAAAAGCCCTAGCAATTCTCAGTCACAATCGCAATTTATTAGAGTCCATTACCGCTAATCTTTTGACCACCGAAGTAATCGAAGGAGAAGAATTGCAAGAATTCTTAAATCAAGCGCAAATGGTCTGATCAATCCTCATAAATAGGGTCTGCTGAAAAAGTTTTTCGTGGGGAAGTGGGGAAGTGGGGAGAACAAAGCTGCCTTTTGCCTTTTGCCTTTTGCCTTTTGCCTTTTGCCTTTTGCCTTTTGCCTTTTGCCTTTTGCCTCTCCTCATAACTAGGGTTTGCTGAATAAATAATCGAGAATATCTAACTTAAGGAGAAGACAGAATCAAAGCATTTGAAAACTGATATTTCCCTGCTTTGACGGTTAATTTGCCCTTTTTCCAACCCAAAGAAACAGGAGAGTTATCTCGACTTAAACTGTTATAAAGGGCGAAATTTTTTGACCAATCGTGCTTTTGACCGTTACGAATTAACATCGGCAGTAGATTGATTTGATTATAGGTAAATTGTAAACTCTGCCCTTGACTGCCTTTAAATAAGAGGCTGCCTTGGTTAATTTGAGTTAAATTTACTTGACTTTTTTGCTTAAATATGCTCTTAAAATTCTCATAACTGCCCTGGGTTGCCGCTTCTCCCACTTCCAGAGCAAAACCCGCATAATTGTTACCTGTGGGTAAAGCTTGGTAGGTATTATCATCGGGATAAGGGGAATTAGGAATCTCGATCATTTCAGGAGAAGAAAGATTTATTAATCTCAGAGCTAACCAAGTTTTTTCTAATTGAATAAACCAGATATTATCATCTTTTTCTACCTTGGCGGTTTTCGGTAATTGCCAGAAAAAAGCTTGATCTGCTGGTCGTAACCAGATTAAAAGATTGCGATATTGTCCGATTTCATCCCCGGGATTTTTGCCCGGTTTTACGCCATTGTTGCCAGTGTTAGCCACAAAAAAATCCACCCCTTTGTCTTGATTAAAGGCCATTAATTTAAATGGGGCCACATCGCCATCGGGGAAAGTTCCCGCCAGACTACCCATTTGATAACTAGCCCCAATAAATTGAGTTTCCCAATAACCCGGACTCTGATTATTGCCCGGTTTCCAGTTTTCATACAGGGGTTTACTGGCGAGAATTTCTACCGGTTTATTAAAGTTTTTTCGGGCTAATTCCATCACTGCTAAAGGAGGACGATAACGACTGGTAATTAGATAAAGAGAGTCCAATTCCGGGCGATTATTGGCGACGGGAGTATCACCAAAGTATAACCAAAAAGCGCGGGCTGCGTGCGATCGCATTACGCCGTGGCCATCACCGTAATCACGTTTTACAGGGCCACCCCAACCACCCCGATAATATTTAACACTAGCGGCCATGGATAACCAATCTAAGGCCATTTTTGCCCATTGTTTAACTTCCGTATCTTGAGCAAAATCGTAGAGATTGAGATAGGGAGCAAAGGTATGACCGTGATAAACTTCTGAATCCCATTCTCCCATACCGATGTTATATAAAGCCGAAACGTAGCGCTTAATTTTGCTTTTATAGAGTTGACGAGTTGCTTCATTTCCTGTTTCTTCGGCCATCAGATAAACCGATGTTTCTCGCATCGCTCGCAGGTTATCAGTATTACGACTATCTACCCATAAACCCCGTCTTGTTATACTCCAATCATTACCCGTGCCTTGGCCAGTACCATGGATAGGATGGGGGCGTTGTAAAGGGTCAGTTTCTGTCCAAATTTTCGCCGCATTATACATTCTCTGACGATAAACAGGATCGAGATACTTTCCGAGAAGAAAATATTTTCTAATTTGTCCTTTCAGGGTAAAAGAAAAATAATAATCTATATAATCGGTGTGGGCCTGTTCTCGTTTTTGTGGGTCATCCTGCTGCAGGAAATCTAGGGCTTTTTGCCGGTTTCCTGCCAAGAAATCAAACATGGCCATAGGATAGGATCTTTTCTCGTTTTCTCCCCACAAATTGCCATAACTTTCTGCCTTAGCAAAATGGTTAATAACCTGCTTGGCCCTTTGTTGAAATTCTGCCTCTAATTCCGGTGTCCAATCGTTAAGATATTGGGGTTGAACTTCGGCAACAGGGAAGGAAGTGATCGAGTTTTGAGAAACAGAATAGAGGGAATTAAAGCCAATAGCAAATAGGGCAATTATTCCCGCTAAAATTAGATATTTAATTCTAGATCCAATCGTCATCTTCGGCAAATTCATCGATGTTTCCTTGATTTTCTGGGGACTGAGGTTGATTCTCTTTATCTAATTGTAAAGGAACTGGTTCAGGAGCGATAATTTCTGGTAATAATTCTTCGGGTTTTTGACCATCTACCTCCACCACAATTATTTCTGTGACGGGAAACCAAAGTATCCGGCCTTGATCATCACAAACCGTCACCGATCGAGATTTATCTGGAGCCTCCGTTGCGAAGAAATCTCCTAACATTTTGGTGGGTAAAATATTCTTACTTTCACCCCCACTAACTCCTAGGAATATATATTCGTTACCTGTGGTCAAATGTTGGACAATAATCGCCATAATTAAAAGGTTTTAGTCAATAAAATGTACTGATTGATAGTTGACTCTTGAATGATAAGTAGGTAGGCGTTAAAAACTATCAGATGCCCCCCTTATTAAGGGGGATCCCCCCGCCTATCGGCACCCCCCTTATCAAGGGGGGCAGGGGGGATCGAAGCTAAAATCCATTTTTAATTTAATTATAACCAGCTACTTAGCTTTCAGCCCTAAGCTTTCCACTGATAACTGATAACTGATAACTGATAACTGATTACTGATTACTGATAACTGATAACTGATTACTGCTTAACTTGACTGCCGTGACTGCGGGGATCAGTTTGACTAGCGCCCACAAGGATATTAAAATCAGAAGTCTCTCCCGTAGTGGTGGCATAGGGTAGGGTAGAATTAGTTAAAAGTGCTTCTAAATTAGCAGTTAAAATTGATTTTGGTTGTTCTCCGATCGCTTGGGCAACCGGTTGTCCTTGGTTATTTAAAAAGACAAAATGGGGAATACCATCCACACGATAACGGAGAATTTCTGGCAACCATTTATTATTATCAACGTTGAGCATGACAAAATTAATGGCATTACCGTATTGTTTTTTAATTTCGGCAATTTCAGGGGCCATCGCCTGACAACTGGTACACCAATTAGCATAAAATTCTGTCAGGGTGGGTTTACCATTGCTGAGGGCAAGCTCGAAAGGTGTCGCTTTTTCCGCTTGCGCTTCCAAAGATACGGAACTAGCGGTGGTTTGAAAGCCAAAGAAAATCGCTACACTAAGGATAACTGCCGTCACTGCCAGCAGCAGATTTCTGGTTTTGTTGGTGGGTGTGGTGGCTGTCATGGACATTTAATCAAAGTTTACTTTGTCCTATTGTAACGATTGCTGCGCTCTTTTAGTATTGGTGTCGATTGAGTTACAATTAAGTTAGAGATGGGTAATAATTATGACCGAAGAAAGACTCGATCGAATAGAGGGACAGCTAAAAAGGCTAGAAGGGGACGTTCATACAATTGAGGGGCGATTAGAAACTTTAGAAAGTAACCTTCAAAACATTGAAAAAAAGCTAGGAGACGTGATCAACCAAATCCGTGAACTTAGTCTTAGCATCGATACCTACCAAAAAGCTGATCAACAGGTAGTTAATTTGGCTTTTGGTCTAATCGTTGCCGCTACTGCTACTATTGTAATTCCAGCCGTTTTCGGCAAATAAGCAAAAAAAGATTCTTTGATCGGAAAGGCTGCATGAAAAAACGCGTTACTCTCACTTTTCCCAAAAAAGCCGTCCATATGCCCGTTACCTATCGACTGGCGAAGGATTTTAACATCGCCGCTAATATTATCCGCGCCCAAGTTGCCCCCAATCAAGTGGGAACATTAGTATTAGAATTATCGGGAGATATCGATGAGTTAGAAGCGGCGATCGAATGGTTACAATTACAAAATATTGGCGTTTCCCAAGTTAGTCGCGAAATCGTCATTGATGAAGAAAAATGCGTCGATTGTGGCTTATGTACGGGAGTTTGTCCCACGGAAGCTTTAACCCTTGATCCCGAAAGTTTTCGTCTTAAGTTTTTGCGTTCCCGTTGTGTGGTTTGTGAACAATGTATCCCCACTTGTCCCGTGGTGGCAATTTCCACAAACTTGTAAAGTAGAAATTATTAAATTAATTTTTTTGCCCATTTAAATAATAGCCATCTCTGGAGATTTTAAGCCTTCATTTGTCTCCAACCCGGTTAATCGTCACAAATATCCCCTTCCCTTTCTGCCTAAAGACCCTTTCTCCGATACCATAGTTAAAAAGAGATTGCTGACTCTGGCCACATCTGTGGGGATTACATACCATTAATCATGGTTTTTTTGCAAAAAATACAAAAAACTTGACATGACTTCTGCCGTTCCTCGCCTTTCCTATCTTGATAGTCCGATTGCTGATCTTCGCAGCCTCTATAACTTTATCCTCAACCCGCAACTGTTAGCCGCAGAAAAGGGAAATCGGTCGATCGTCAGTTTTTGTCAAAAAATTTCCCCCCTTGATCCCCTAGAAATTCTCTCTCGGATTGCTTCTAGCTATCCCACCCATTATTATTGGGAAAATCCCGAACGAGAAACCGCTTTTCTCGGCTACGGCATCGCCTTTGCTGCCACTTTCCACGGCAAACAACGTTTTTTAAAAGCTCAAAAATTTATTGAAAACTGTCAACAAAGAATTATCAAAATTGATAACTATAGCGAGATTACTCCCCGCATCTTTTGCAGTTTCACTTTTTTCGACTCGGAAACAGCCACCCCCTTTCCCTCAGCTAACCTAACCCTGCCTAAGTTTCAAATTATCAAAAAACAGTCGGAATATTTTTTCCTTACCAATCTCTTAATCACCGGCGAAAAAGAAATAGAAAAATCCCTCGAAGAAACTATTAATAACCTCAAAATTATCCAAAATAACTCGAGCAATTGCCGACAAAATCCCCGTCAGGATCCCTGTAGTTATTATATTCATCCTACCTATAATTTTCAAGCGGCTGTTGCCGATGCCCTCCAATCTATCCATGCTCAAAAATTTAGCAAAATTGTCCTCGCTCACGCTCTTGACGTGATTTCTCCCCGTCCTTTTCATCTGGTAAACTGTCTCGATAATTTGCGTCAGCGTCATCCTGATTGCTACACTTTTTCCCTCGGCAATGGACGGGGAGATCATTTTATCGGCGCTAGTCCCGAACGCTTGTTAACTGTCCATCAGGGGCAATTAATCACCGATGCTTTAGCGGGATCCGCCCCCCGGGGAGAAAATGCGATCGAAGATGCTCTCTTTGCCAATAAACTCCTCGCTAGTGAAAAAGAACAACGGGAACATCGGGCTGTTAGTGACTTTATTAACCAAAAATTGCGACAAATTGGCTTAAATCCGCAAAATTCTCCCTCTAGATTGTTAAAACTCTCCAATATTCAACATCTCTGGACTCCTATTCATGCCAAACTAAAACCCTCCATCCATCCCCTCGAAATTCTTGCTCAACTACACCCCACTCCTGCTGTTGCTGGGGTTCCCACCGAGATCGCTTTAGCACAAATTCGTCATTATGAAACCTTCGATCGCTCTCTTTATGCCGCTCCTTTGGGTTGGATCGATTGTCAAAATAATAGTGAGTTTATTGTTGGTATTCGTTCGGCCTTAATTAAAGGCGATCGAGCGCGATTATACGCCGGTGCGGGTATTGTTGCCGGTTCCGATCCGGAAAAAGAACTAGCAGAAATTCAGCTGAAATTTCAAGCTCTCTTAAAAGCTTTAACTTAAACTGTAAGTAAGTAGTTATAATTAAATTGAAGATAGATTTTGCCTTTGATCCCCCCTGCCCCCCTTAATAAGGGGGGTGCCGATCCCCCCTGCCCCCCTTGATAAGGGGGGTGCCGATAGGCGGGGGGATCCCCCTTAATAAGGGGGGTATCTGACAGTTTTTAACACCTACCTACTTAGCTTTTTAGCGAACTAATAACTTAAATAAGCCTAACTTCCCCTTAAAAGGCGGATATTTTAAAGCGGGATTGAACCAAAGAGGTGTTTTCATAATCGCTTTTTGGTGACTAAAATTCTCAAAGGAAAAACGACCATGGTAGCTACCGATACCGCTATTTCCCCGACCACCAAAGGGTAAACTAGGATTAGTAAAATGAAAACTATTGTTGTTAATACAACCTCCCCCAAACTGGACAGATTCTAACCATTTCTTTTCGGTTTTTGCCTTAGTAGTAAACAGATAAAAAGCTAGAGGGTTAGGGTTTTTAGCAATAATTGCTAAAGCTTCCTCAAAAGTGCTAAAGGCAATGATCGGTAAAATTGGACCGAATATTTCCCCTTGCATAATAGGAGCATCGAGGGAAACATTAGTTAATAAAGTTGGTTGAATATATAAATTTTCTCGATCGGTTTTGCCGCCAAAAACAATCTCACCATCTTGGAGAAAGTCAATCAGGCGATCAAATTGTTTCTCATTAATTATCTTACCATAATCAGCACTTAATCTGGCATCTTCACCGAAAAAATTAACAATAGTGTTTGCTAATTCTCTGATCAAATTCTCCTGCTGGGATTGATGTACTAAAACATAATCAGCTGCGATACACATTTGACCACAATTAGAGAATTTTGTCACGGCAATGCGACGGGTTGCCACGGAAATATTAGCATCAGCTTCGATAACACAGGGACTTTTTCCCCCTAATTCTAGAGTAACAGGAATTAACTTTGCTGCCGCTAGTTGATAAATAATTTTTCCTACCCTTGTACTGCCAGTAAAAAATATATGATCAAAGGTAAAACTGTCTAACATATTCGGAATTACTTCCGCACCATCTCCGGGTACAATTAACACATATTCTTCGGGGAATATTTCCTGAATTATTTTAACTACTAATTTTTCCGTCGCTGAGGCAAATTCACTCGGTTTTAATACCGCACAGTTACCAGCAGCAATAGCGCCAACTAAAGGCACTAATAACAATTGGAGGGGATAATTCCAAGCACCAATAATTAAAACCACTCCTAAAGGTTCCCGAATAATTTGACTGGAGGAAGGAAAATTTAAGAGATTAGTTTTAACAGTTTTGGGTTGCATCCATGAGCGCAAATTTTTTAAAGCGTTATTAATTTCCCCCAAAAGGAACCCATTTTCAGTAATCCAACAATCTTCGGGACTTTTCTTTAAATCCCTATATAAAGCTTGATATATCTCTCCTTCATATTTAATAATTGCCTGTTTTAAATTCTCTAACTGCTGACGACGGAATTGATAGGAACGAGTGGCACCACTAACAAAATACTGACGCAATTTGGCTAATTTTTCTGAGTTTGACAGCATCGAAATAATTCCCAAGTTAATAATGAAATTCTACGGCATCCACTGGGGACGAATTCCCGCTAGAGGCAATTCAATTAAATCAGATTTACTTGCTTTCACTCCATCTTGTAGGGGAGGAATTAACATCCACAAACGACCACCGATAATTGTTTCTCCTGAATCGGTAGTCAGGGGATTAGTCGGATTAGTATCATAACTGGTGCGAAGTTGATCAAAAATAATCGCTAAACTATCGGGAGATAAACTAATGTGAATATCACGATAATCGGCTAATTCCAGTAGGGGAGTTACTTGACCAGTCTTCACATCTATTTTAGCAAAATAGGGTTTTTCTTTGTACTCTTGACTGTTAGTAACTAACTCAGTTAACAAACAATATAAATCACTACCAGTGGCATTAAATTGACAATCTATAATCGAACCTTGTAGATTGAGTAAGCGTTTTTGTAATCCTTGATTATTGACATAAAAAAGCGATCGAATATAACGCATTTTAGCATTATCAGTATTAAAATTCACCATTGCCGCAGCCGTACCATCAGCAGAAAAATTCAAAATTCGCCCAAATTTTGGTAAAAAATCTAGGGGTTTTGTTTCAGTTTTTAAAGGCAAAAGGGCGATTCCTTCCCCCTGGGTGACAGCCAAAGTTTTACTATCAGGTGCGATCAAAAATTCTCCGCCTTGGATGTTTAATTGTTGGGGTTTTTCCCCCGATTTAACTGCCCATAAATCGAAGTTAATCGGATTGCGGCGCTCAATTCTCTGCACGACAATAGTTTCCCCATCTTTAGCTAAATCAAAATGATTATTTTGATAATCTTTATTGTCTAGCACTAACTCAATTTTTGGGGAAGATTGGCCAAAATCAACTTGGTAAAGCTGTAGTTCACGAATTCCCTCTATCCCCTGATTTTTCGCCACGGCCGAAAAGAGAATTTTTTTACCATCAGGATAGAATTCAAAAGCCATAACGGTCAAATTTGCGGGGGTTAAGAGGGTTTTCTTCTCCTCCGTCAAGTTATAAAAAATTAATCTTCCCTGTTCTTCCCCATTAGTGCCAATATAGGCAAAAGCACGATCGCGACTTTTAAATTCTCTTTCAAAAATTGCCAGGGTTTGTCCTAATCGATTACCGCTGCGAAATTGTTCCCGCGCACCTTCAATTTGCAGATGATATTTTTCTCCGTAGGGAATGGGAGAAGTGAGGGTATAAGCTAATCGTCTTCCGGCCCAACTAAACTTCCCCGGCAGCGGAGGATCGATAACTAGATTTTTTTCTACACTAGCATGATCCATGGGGCGATCAAAAGTGATAATAAATGCTTGATCTTCCGCGCCAATTTCTCGATTTTCCCAGCTAAATTCCTTGACCCTTAGACCTGTTTGTAAAAGACATTGATTACCACAGCTATTACCCAACCAAATTAAGCCGCCAATTACTAAGGTTAGGGATACAATTAATGTTATCGCTAATTTATCAATCGGTTGTAGTTGTAAGGTTTTCAGCATTATAGTAGATGGTTAGTAACAACAACTGCTCACTGCTCACTGATAAGTAGGGAGGCACAATTATTTGTAGGATGGGTTAGCGGTAGCGTAACATGATTGGGCGTTGGGTTTCATGCTTCAACCCAACCTACGTTCATCTTATATTTAATTCCACCCACCTACTTAACTGCTCACTGCTCACTGATAACTGCTCACTGATAACTGATAACTGATAACTGATAACTGATAACTGCTCACTGATAACTGTTAATATCCGTAGGGATCAACGGGAGTGGGTATAGGTTTCACGGATTTAGCCTTAATTACTAATTGTCTTCTGCTGGTGGATTTTCCCACCTCTACCGGTAAAGATTCCGTGGCCATTTCTCCAGTGATTTCTAACCAAGTATCATTGGGATATTGACCGCGACTTCCTGATAGTTTCACCGGTAAACCGACGGGATAAGCATCTACGGCACAACAGGTAAGAATAAAGCGACTAATTAATAAATAATTATCGGGTAATTGGGGCAATTGCACCACAAAACCTGTGACTTTTACCGGTTGTCCTGTGTAAGCATCAGGTTCGGGGTAAGCATTCAAAGTTCTTACCCATTCAATTAAACTTTTTTCCTCCGGTTTAACGGTAGTACCAAAGGATTGAGTTTGCACGCGAGTTAGGGGTAAAGATTCACTAATTCCCCTCTGTAATGCGATTTGACTGCTGAGGGGCTGCGGGGCGATAAATAGGCCTAAAAGGGCAGTTATTACTAATAAACCTGAGCCAAAATGTTGGGGAAGAATGGTAATATGCGATCGATTATCATTACTATCTAAATTAATCTTTTTTTGCCACTGTTTTAATAATGTCCAAAGCTTGACTAATCCTAGGGCAAATAAAGCAATACTGGTGATGAGAACCAGGATAAAATAATTAGGATGGATCAGTAAATTTAATTGTCCAGTTATCCAGTATTTAAATAGTAACGAACCCCAACCGATTAGGGCAATAATATCGATAAATTGGGGGGCGATTATTTTTAGACGTGATGAATTCATGGGAAAAACTATCTAGGAACTGACCTAGAATAAATAACTGTGAGCCAAGGTGAGTAAAAAAGTCATTTGCGCTGCTAAAGCAAAGAGATAAATTAACATTCTTGGTTTAAAAATAGACAACATTAAACCAATCCCTTTCAGGTCAATCATTGGACCAAACACTAGAAAAGCCAGCAGGGAACTACTGGTAAAACTAGAGGCAAAGGAGAGAGCAAAAAAAGAATCAACTGTGGAACAAATCGAAACAATGACCGCTAACAGCATCATGGCCAAGATCGAAGTAATCGGATCCTGACCCAAATTAAGAACAAATTCCCGGGGAACAAACACCTGTAAACCCGCCGCTATAGCACTTCCTAAGATTAACACTCCTCCTAATTCGCGTAATTCCATCACCACGTTTTCCAGAAAAGTTAACCAGCGCCTTTTCATCGGGATTGCTTGCACTGCCGGTAGGACAGCAGTAGCGGCAAAACTTTCATCTAAGCGCAAAGTTTGCCCGGAATTACCGATCAGAAAAGAACCGGATTGTAGTAGTAGTGGGATAGATTCTTTTTCCGGTGTTTGCGGTTGCCAATTGAGACTTTTTGCCAAAGAGGTTTGTAGGAGCGGTCGGGGATCTTTTTGGATACTAAAGATAATACCGATAACCGTAGCGATGAACAAAGAAAAGATAACTCGATAGAAAACAATTTCCGGTTGATCGCGAAAAGCTACCCAAGTGGACCAGATAACAATCGGGTTAATTGTCGGCGCTGCTAAGAGAAAACTAACCGCTACTGCATTCGGCATTCCTTGCACAAGTAAACGTCGCGCCACCGGCACATTGCCACACTCGCAGACGGGAAACAAAAAACCAATACATCCCCCCACAAATGCTCCTAAAACAGCATTTCGAGGCATCAGAGCAACTAGGCGACGTTCATCGACAAATATTAAAAGAATACTAGAGAGAATCACCCCTAGCAGTAAGAAAGGCATCGCTTCCACCAACAGGCTCAGGAATAGCGTAAAGGCATTTTGTAGTTGACTCATCTATCCTCGCCTTGGCAATTAGAGGTTTAAGGGTAAAGACTTAGGGACCCTAGAAAAAGGTTCATCTATCAGTTATCAGTGACCAGTTATCAGTTATCAGTTATCAGTGACCAGTTATCCGTTATCAGTGACCAGTTATCAGTTATCAGTTATCAGTGACCAGTTATCCGTTACCAGTTATCCGTTACAGCCTTTCTCGTCAAGATGAAGTATAACCCAATTTGGTATTGACGACCAACTCCCCAAAACGAAAACTTCGTACCTCACCATTAAGATAACTGTTAGAGCAGAACGTAGGTTGGGTTGAAGCATGAAACCCAACGCTGTTAGAGCAGATTTGAGTTTTCAGTCCACTGATTACTGTTTACTGATCACTGAACTAGAGGACTCGATTAAGTTTGCCGCTTTGATAACCTTCTAGATCGAGGGTGACATAGATAAAGCCTAATTTTTGCAGATCAGCGACTAATTCGCTTAAATTTGTCCGATTAATAAAGTCGGGAATTGCTGCTGCCGGTAATTCAATCCGTGCCGTATCGCCGCTCGATCGCACCCGTAATTGACGATAACCTAATTTTCGCAGATAAATCTCCGCCCGTCCGACTCTTTGCAATTTCTCCAGGCTAATTTCCTCCCCGTAGGGAAAACGGGAACTTAAACAGGGTTGCGCCGGTTTATCCCACCAAGGTAAATTTAAGTAACGAGATAGTTGACGAACTTCGCTTTTTGTGATAGCAATTTCCGCCAAAGGTGAACGAGCGCCGCGCTCCCTAGCGGCTTGAATTCCGGGACGATAATCCCTTAAATCATCAGCATTAACGCCATCGATGACGTAGGAATAACCACGAGCGAGAGCAAGGGGTTTAAGGGTGTCGTGTAGCTCACTTTTGCAGAAATAACAGCGATTAACGGGATTACTGGTGTAATTGGGGTTATTCATTTCCTCGGTTTCCACCAATTCATGCCGAATACCGATATAATCGGCCTGAGCGATCGCTTCTTCTAATTCTTCCGGCAGTAGGGAAGGGGAAACCGCCGTAATTGCCAATGCTTGACTCCCTAGCAGATCATAGGCCACTTTGGCCACTAGGGTACTGTCCACGCCCCCAGAATAGGCAATCAGAGCTTTTTCGCTGGTTTTTAAGAGGTTTTGTAATTGTCCGAGTTTATCAAGTAATTGACTGTCCATGGCGGCGATTTTGGCAACTGGTTTAGGGAGACCGTTTTTTATATTGGGTATAGACAAGTAAGTAGGTGGGTGGAATTAAATATAAGATGAACGTAGGTTGGGTTGAAGCATGAAACCCAACGCCCGATTATGTTACGCTACCGCTAACCCATCCTACAAATAATTTTGCCTCCCTACTTAGCTTAAGCCACTTGTCCCAAGAATTTGCGGCAATGAGGTAAGTAGTCGTGCAAAATAAATTTCCTAGTCAAGATAGGCACTCATGCAAGGGGCAAGAGGTGGTTAGATATGTGTAATTAATTTTGCCTAGGTACTTAGTATAATTATAAATGTCTTTTAGCTTAACCCTCTCTACATGACAACAAATCTCACAGACTATAAACATATTGCAATTGATCATCGGGGAGTACCAATAATTGCGGGTTCTACCCTGAAAGTGATTGATCTAGTTATGGCACAAATAGCCTACGGTTGGACTCCAGCAGAAATTCACATTAACCATCGTGATTTAAGTATGAGTCAAATTCACTCAGCATTAGCTTACTATTGGGAACATAGAGATGAATTAGATCAAGCTATCCAAGCTGATTTAGAATTTGCCCAAAAAATGCGAGAAAAAGCTGGAGATTCTCCCTTTGTTAACCGACTTAAAGCACAGGCAATAAAGTAGTGAATCTCAAACTTTATATGGATGAAAATGTACACGGCGCAATTACTACAGGGTTGCGTCCTGACTGACGGACACAAGTGGGTCAAAACCTGACAAGACAAGGGTTGCCAAAAAGAAAAATATCTGGGTAGATAGGGAAAAAGCAAGAATCCCTACAAGATGAAAACCGAGAACAGA
>NZ_SFBV01000364.1:0-6078 GCF_007095585.1 Microcystis sp. M_OC_Ca_00000000_C217Col | reverse complement strand
TCAATTTCTAAACCTTCATTATCCCGTTTTACCGAAATACCAGGGTGAAACTCATGGACATCAATACCCCGCTCCTGAAACAGACGCACCACCGCAGGACGCACTTGCCACTCGACAAATTCTCCTAAACGATTGCCCAACTCCCCAATCTGCTGACTAACTCTGTTAATTTGCTTATCTGTTTCTTTTTGAGCTTGGGATAACTCTTGTTGAGATTGGGATAACTCTTGTTGGGATTGAGCTAATTCCTTTAGTATTGCCCGAATGTCTTCAATAGTGGCTGTCATAGTGAATTTCTCTCAAGCTAAAGTGATGTAGCCGATACTCAAGGGATTTACTATAATTTTAGCGTTGATTATTGGCGGGAATGGAATCGGCTCTCTTGGATTTGGTGGGTAAAATGTATTCTAAGATACATTCTTCCTAGCGAAGGGGTGGAACGAAAGCTAAACCTACCAAACCTGGGGCGTAAACTCCGCATCATTTAAAATTATTACATTTTCCCCTGATTGCACCAACACAAATAAACCCTGACGACAAGCGTAACTCGCCACCTCATTGGGAACAATCATCGCTGCTACCGCTCCCAAAGCCTTTACATCTCGAAAACGAGGCATTAACCGCTTAAACTTAGCCAAACGTTGTAAATGCTCGTCCACATCCCTTTGAGTTAACTTACTTTTGACCTCCACTAAAATGGCATCGGTATCATTTACTACCAATAGATCAATCTCTAAACCCTCATTATCCCGTTTTACCGAAATACCAGGGTGAAACTCATGCACATCAATGCCCCGCTCCTGAAACAGACGCACCACCGCAGGACGTACTTGCCACTCGACAAACTCTCCTAAACGATTGCCCAACTCCCCAATCTGCTTACTAACTCTGTTAATTTGCTTATCTGTTTCCTTGATTTGTTTAGAGCTTGGGATAACTCTTGTTGAGCTTGGGATAACTCTTGTTGGGATTGGGATAACTCTTGTTGGGATTGGGCCAATTCCTTTAGTATTTCCCGAATGTCTTCAATAGTAGCTGTCATAATGAATTTTCTCAAGTGAAAATGAAATTTGCTCTATTATAGCCCGATCGCTTTTTCTCCCTTGAAGTAACCGTTCAGGGGGTAGGGTTGATTCATGAATCAACCCTACAATGAATCAACCCTAGTTCAGGGGGGGACAAAATCTAGTAATCTAAAAAGACTTAGAAAAGAGCGGCTAATGTGAAATAGTAGTATCCATCTCTGTGCTGCCCCAGGAGAGTCCTTCCACTGAGTCAATGCCACTGGCGGCTTGACATCCCCCCCCTGAACGGTTACAATGAGACTATACGCCTTATGTAAGTTAGAAGCTGGAATGGTGTAAACTCGTTCGATAGATTATCTCTCTAGTCGGAGTGTTGGACTCAAACACTTGATCCCTAATTAGGTTGTTTTAGGTCACATCAAGTTTGCTACTTTATTAGGTTTCTTACAGGAAATTTTAAAGGTTTGAGCCTTCGGTAAGTCTTTCGAGGTAGCCTAGTTATATTATGTCAAAAATAGCTTGAGCGATTTTTTCAGGGGATTTTCCTAGTCTAAAGTAATATCCTCTGGGTGTTTATCATGTTACAAATTAAGTGATTTTTACTCATTACAATGGCAAAAAATCAAGCCGAATCTATGTCTGATCAGAATCATCAGCATCCAGATATGGGTGCGAAGAAAACAACGCAGGCTAGGATAGAACATCAGAATGATAATCAAATAAAAACGGGAATTGATCCTAAAATTGATTCGGAAAAACCGTTTAAATATTCGGAGCCAACAGGAAGATTAGGGGAGATAATGCTGCGCTTAATGCCGGTGGGTCTTTTGCTCGGAGGACTGAGTTATTGGGCGATAGTTGGCAAGATTCCGACTCCTGTTCAAGGACGAGCGGTCATTTTGATTCCTCGTTCTATTGTTAATATCGAACCCCGTCAAGGTGGGCGGGTGTTAACCCTCCTGATTCAACCGGGAGATTCTGTCAAAAAAGGGCAATTACTGGCAACTTTAGAGTTTCCTGAATTAGAAACAGAATTAAAAGATAAAAAGGATAGGTTAGCAGATCTCAAGCAGCAGGATAAAAGAGTGGACTCTGTTGAAGTGAGTCGTCGCCAATTGAATGCAGCCTCAGTAGAGCGCCAGCAAAAGGCCAATCAGCTTCAGATTAAAGCACTTCAAGTTCAATTATCCAGTAATCAAAAACAGCGAGAGGCTTATCTCTCCCATGCTCGATACCTTAAAAATTTCCAGAACTCAACGGATGAAAGACTAGCCGCCTACGATAAACTTATCGAAGAGGGGGCTGTCGCCAAGCTAGATTTTCCCTCCTATTTATTTCAGTTCAATAATCTAGAGGCTTCTAATAGTATCAATCGCGTCCAAATAGAACTCGATCGCCTGAAGGGGGTTGATGAAAGCCTGCGAGCGCAGATGAACGCATTGACGGCCCAGAATAATATACTAAACACAGAAAAACGGCAAATAGACCTCCAAGATACAGCCAGTGATATTCTTCGTTACAATGCGATCGCTGACCAGCAACGAGAGATTAATACGTTAAAAACCACCATTCAAGCCAACAAAAATGTAGTGAGTCTGTACAACGGCAAGATTTTAGACTTATCTGTTAATCCGGGGGAAGTCCTGGCTCCGGGGGGGCGCATAGGTACATTAGAAGTCTCCAATCTAAAGGCCAAGACCAACGTGGTGGCCTTGTTTAAGAGTGGTGATGCCAAACGATTAGAACCGGGCAAGGAAGTAGAAGTCGTTCCCGATCTCTATGATCGCGAACGCTATGGGGGTATCGTCGCTAAGGTGGTTTCCGTCGATCAGCAGCCGGTAACTGTGGCAGAACTGGCAAATATAGTCGGAAGTCATGAACTCGCCAGCAAACTGTTTCTGGGTAGAGATGAAGACGATCGCGATAAGCCTATACCCGTCAATGCAAGTGTTATCAAAGCCACTTTAGCGCTGAAGGTCGATCGCAATACACCGAGTGGTTTTTACTGGACCCAAGCCAAGGGAGCTCCCCAAACAATTACCAACGGGACTACCGCAGATGTCCATGCCGTGGTAGAAGAGCGTTCTTTAGTGAGTTATATAACCCCTGCTTTTCGCTGGATTACAGGGGTGTACGACCGTTAACCACAATCTTGCGAGCGTAAGTAGCTGAAAGAAACAACGACTAGAATAAACGGTTAAACCTAATATGGAAAATCCGAAAAGACGTTCTCAATGGTGGACTTGGTGGTTTAAGTGGTGGATTATCGCCGCAGCGTTTGTCTTAGTAATCTTGATCCATAGTGAGCCTCCTCAGCTTTGGTTTTGGTTGGTGACGTTTTTGGCACTAATTTTATATGGGATTGAGCGAGCGATTAATGAGTAACAATGAGTAAGCCGAAAAAGGATATAGAGATACCTTGGACAGTAAAAACGGGCTAATGATCAGACAGGGATTGAAGTTTTCCCTAGGTGCTGCTCTCTTAACGAGTTTCTTTTGGCACCGAGGAAATGTATTAGACAACTTTGTTTATCCCGTCTTTGGGTATGTCTCTGTACTGATTGAGCCATCCATGGGAGGTGCGATCGCCGCAGGTTTGGGGCGTTTGGGGGGAAGTGCTTTGGGGGGAATCATTGCCGCTATCCTGGTGAACGCCTACGGAATCCAAGGCTCAAGTTTTTTTGTCATTCCCTCTCTCACCTACATTTTAGCCGCCCTGATCTGTGAAACTTACCGATGGCAAGCCGCTTATTCCCAAGCCACACTACTGGGCGCTTTAATTGCCATGAGAGTGGTAGGAACATCAGCACAACAAGATATCTGGCTCTATTTGCGATCGCGCCTGATCGATAACTGGATCGGAATCGCTGTGGGAATTGCTGTGGCCTTACTATTTTGGCCCCAGAATACTCGATCCGATCTCAACCGGAACTTGATGGGAATCCTTCAAGATATACCGCGCTTGTTCCAAAAAATCCTCGATCGCCACTTAAAAACTGAGGTCGAGGAGCGGGATTATTCTCTTTCTATTGAGCAGAACGAGCTTAACTTACTCAATCAGATTAAAAAATCAACACAAACTAGCCTTTCAATGCTCACAAAAGCAACCCATGAATTCGGTAGTGAGATATTGGTGGCAGAAAATTGGAGTGAAATCTTGGCAATTCAGAACCAATTGACTCGACAATTAGCTGATCTGATGGCTTTTAAGGGCGAAAAGCATGAACAAAATTTAGTGGGTCAGTTCAGGGCGGAATTTTACCAATTGGCGACTCATCTTACCGACAGCTTTGATAGCTTGAGGGATCTGAGTAACGCCAAAAAAATCTTAGCTACCCCTTACCTCAGAGAATTAGAAGAAGATTTAGGGAATATTGGGGGTAAACTTGATCATCTCCGAACCAGTGGAGAGATTAATCGGTATGATGTTCAAGAATCACTACAGTTTTATCAATTTATTCAACTTGTATCTCGATTTATTCAACAATGCGAGGGATTAGGAGGCAGGATAATCGATAAAACCAAAGTAACTGCAACTTTCAGGCGAAGACACCTGATTACCTTTCCCAAATGGGCCCCTATACCCCTAAAACGCCTGAGAGAAATTGTCAGTCTTGGCCTGGTTATTGGTTTGTTACTGGCTATTATTCGTCACATCGAGTTTCCCTATCCTTCTGCTTACGAAAAAGTGGCAGATATTGTGGTAGTAGGTGCAGTGGTCACTGTCATTCAACCGACACGGGGTCGAGCGATCGCGATTGGTTGGGCGGCCACTGTTTCCTTGAGTTTGACGATTCTCTGTATTTACCTGTTGGTCAAGTCCTTTGGTTATAATCCTTTTAGTAGCAGTCTGGCTTATTTTTTCGCCTACTTCAGTTGTGCTTGGCTGGGGTTTACGCCAATCGCTCGCATCGGTGCGATTGTAGCAGCCGATGCCATCGGGAAGGATATTTTTCCTTTTTTCGAGCAAGGAATTTGGGCCGCACTAATTTCAGTTCCCGTAGGCGCGTTTCTGGGGGTGTTGCTGACCACTGTATTTATGACAAAATCGGCTACAAACCAACTGGAAACAGATTTTTCTGTGACTTTTAAGAAAATGGGACAGCTATATCAAAAACTGCTGTCAGGCTATTTTCAGGATACGATACCACCGTCAGATATCGCTCAACTGAAGCAGGCAATCACAGTGGCGATTGCCCAACATCCAGCCTCGGTTAAGATTGCCAGTCTCGAACAAATTTCCACGGTTTTAGCAACCAAACACCAAAATTTTTGGAATTTCTGCATCGGCTACGAACAAAAACTCTGGGCTCAACTGGATGCTTTACAAGATGGGCTACAGCAACCGCTTCCTGAACCGATACGACAAAAGTTTTTACCTGAATTACAAGCGATCGCACAACAAACTGCGATGAATCTCTTGAGAAGCAGTTACTGAGCTTGCGGGTTGAGAGTCGAAGTTATCCCTTAAATGAGCTAATCGCCTTTAGCTCGGCTTTTATGACGATGAAAGCCATTGCCAGCAACTTAAACCAAATGAGTCAAGACTTACCTGCTTACACCCAATAGATAATAGGCAAATATTATCAGCCTGAAGGATTTCTGCTCTCAGGGCTGTATATTCAGAGTGTAGGGTGCGTTAGGCGGCTACCAATTTAGTCAAAAAACTAAAATTAATAATTCGCCGTAACGCACCCTACAAGATCGGCGTGCTGCTACGCAGTGCCTTCGGCATCACACTTAACCAACCAAATGACGGCGTTCCGGTGCAGCGACTTGTTATACGGCTTTTTTTGTGCAATGTGATCTAAAATAAGGGCATCTTACGACTAGGTGACAACAATGTATAAAATTTCTGTTAACCCTCAAATTCATTTTGGGAAGCCCTGCATAGAAGGGACGCGCATCACTGTGCAGAGTGTTCTTGAGTTGCTAATTGACATCCTCGCCGCCCTAAAAGTGCGGCGATTCCTAAACCTCACGATTTAAGTTTCTGCTTCCACCACCGTCGCATACCACAGTTAAAAAACCATGTACTGTCTTACACAGAGTC
>NZ_SFBV01000363.1:0-24640 GCF_007095585.1 Microcystis sp. M_OC_Ca_00000000_C217Col | reverse complement strand
ATTCTACTAATGACAGTAGCCTAGTTACTCAGGAGCCGGATACGGCGAAAGTCGTAAGTCCGGTTTTGAAGCAGGGGGTGGGAAGGCGACTTCCTGCTCTACTGTAACGGGTGTAGGGTTTTACCATTATTCAGCCAGCCCTAATTAATCGGGTAAATCAAAGCTGATAGCTAAAAAAACTGATAGCTGATAACCCGGGAGAAAATATAATTGTAGCTACCTACCCATTCCTGATTAATTCCTATGGCAGAAGAAACCACCACCCCCGCAACTCCGGCAGCAGAAGCAGCAAAACCGGCTCAACCTGCGGCTGCTAAAAAACCCAAGGAGCCAACCGTCGAGGAAAAACCCTTTGCTGAATTTATTGAGCAGCATTTTCAGCCCGCATTGGCCACAGCCTTGCAAAAACTGGGTATAACTGATATAAAGCTGTCCTTTAAACAGGATAAAATTCCCGTGCAGGGTTTTTCTAGCTCTCCCTGTTGGCAGTTAACTGGCAATTGGCTCGAGGGAATGCGTCAATTTAGCATTTATTTTTTGGAAGAAAACATCAATGGTAAAAAAGCTTTTTCTCAAGCTGAGGGCGGTGCTCAACCTAGTACACTTGAATCATTTATGATCGATGAAAGGAAAGTTAGTCTTGATTTACTGTTGTTTTACACCCTGCAACGGCTTAACGGTCAAAAGTGGTTGACTAGAAACTAAAATTGCTCAGGATTAGCGATCGAGAAGGGGGGTAAAATGAGTATAGACGACCACCGCTTATCGATCGCTAATAGTAATTATGCGTGTATTTGTACTACTTTTTAACGCAGGCACAGAAAACGAAGGTATCCACACCATTCAAATGGGAGCTATCAATAAGGTGTTGATGTTTGAATCGGAAGATGATGCCACCCGTTATGCTCTGCTGTTAGAGGCACAGGATTTTCCGACTCCCACGGTAGAGAAAATTGATTCCGAGGAAGTGGCAGAATTTTGTCGCGGCGCCGGCTATCAAGCGGAAATGATTGCAGCGGGTATGTTGGTAATTCCCCCCGAAAGCAATGCCGAGGAGTTGGATTGGCAAAAAGAGGAAGTCCCCCTCGCCGAGGAGGAGTTTTCTGAGATTCCCGATGCGGAGTTAGACAGCATCCGTCGTCGTCTAGAAGGACTTTTGTAATCCAGTGATTCAGTGAACAGTAATCAGTAGTTTGGAGTCAGAAGACAGGATAATAAATCAATATTGTTCACTGATAACTGATAACTGTTCACTGATAACTGAATATGACAACCGTGGGGGAATTGGGCGAAAATTTGGTGGCGGATTGGTTGCAATTACAGCAATGGCATATTCTCCAGCGTCGTTGGCGTAGTGCTGGCGGTGAAATCGATTTAATCGTCTTGTCTAAATCCCAAGCGACTCTCGCTTTCGTCGAGGTGAAAACCCGCAGTGCTGGCAATTGGGATTTAGGGGGCAAATTAGCGATCAATGACCGTAAACAAGGTAAAATTTACCAAGCTGCCCAGATATTTCTCGCCTTTTATCCCCAATGGTCTGATTTAAGCTGTCGCTTCGATGTGGCGTTAGTTAGTTGTCAAAAAAGTTCTCTATTAGCTTTACCTGAGTTTTCCCTTGATTATCCCTGTCAGCTACAGGCAGGTTATCAATTGCAATTACAGGAATATCTCGTGGCGGTTTTCTAAAAACACAATAGGCCCGCCTAGGGAGGCGGGCTTCATCTTGTACAAACGATATGGACTCCTAAAAGTTTAACGGACTCAATACAATAGAGGTTTACAGAACCCACAACAGTCTATCTGTCAACTATCAAGATTTCTCAGTTTACCGACTCAGGTGCTGATTACGGCTCACTCCATCTGTCCTATATCGAGCAACAGAGGCGAAACCATACTTTACTTTACAAACTTTGAGAATCTGTGTCCGATTTAGCTGTTGCGTTGATCTAGAGCAGGCGGCACACGCTCTAGGTCTTTTTGCCCGGAAGGAAGTTGAGTCGCTTCCTTTGTGCCTTATGTTTTTAAGATAACACCTTTGTCGGGACTCGATCGAGCTTGTGATTAAAGTTTACACTTATTGATTTTTAGCAAAAATTGCCGTTACAAAACTATAGATAAGTGGCTGATAGATGTAGATATTTTACAACTAAGCTGTTTTGAATCTAAATTGCATATTCGATTTTTCCGACCGCCGACCGCCCCCTGCCGACCGCCTGATCTCAACAAGCAATTTAAATTACGAACAGCTTAAATTGTTTCTCCCCGCTCCCTGCTCTCCTGTACTTTTTAAACAAGATTTAGTATCACTATAGGTGGGAGAGAGTCACAAATATTAAGAGGAACCTAAAAAATGAGTCTAAAACTTTACTTTTTGCGTCATGGCGAAACTACAGCCAGTCAAACGGGTAGTTTTTGCGGTCGATTAGACTTGGAACTAACCCCGGCCGGCTATGAAATGGCCAAGGATTTCGCCCTTGCCTATCGAGATGTGCCTTGGACAGGTATCTATTCTAGTCCCCTCAAGCGCACCATGGCCACGGCCACCCCTTTAAGCGAACTCTTAGGTATTCCCATCCACAAACGGGAAGGATTAAAAGAGATTGCCTACGGTCAATGGGAGGGAAAAACCGCAGCCGAGGTTAATCAGGAGTTTCATGATGATTATGTGCGCTGGTTAGCAGATCCAGGCTGGAATTCTCCCACAGGAGGCGAAAAAGGCATCGATATCGCTCGTCGTAGTTCGGAAGTATTAGAGGAAATCGACCATCATCACGATGATGGCCATATTTTGATCGTTTCCCATAAAGCAACGATCCGAATCGTGTTATGTTCTCTTTTAGGCATTGATATCGGCCGTTATCGCGATCGAATTGCCATGCCCGTGGCCTCGGTAACGATCGTCGAATTAGCCGAACATGGTCCCCTCTTTCAAGTCATGGGCGATCGCTCTCACATCCGCAATGACCTGCGCTCCCGAGCGGGAACCTAACCAGTCAACAGCAACCAGGGAAACCCCGGATTTGGTCTCCTGAAAAACTATGTGCTTGATGTTATATTTTCTGCGACACGGACAGACAGCCTATAGCAAAACGGGGGGATACTGTGGTACTCCAGAAAATGATCCCGGTTTGACTGCCGAAGGCATCGAAATGGCGGAGGAATTCGCCGATGTCTATCGTTCTTTACCTTGGCGCGCGGCCTATGTCAGTCCCCTCCAAAGAGCTATTCAAACCGCTAAACCTCTCTGTGAAGCGGTGGGACTGAAATTAGAAATCCGGCAGGGATTACAAGAGATCGGTTATGGTCTTTGGGAAGGAATGCACCCTAACGATATTGATCATCAATATCATGATCTCTATGTGCGTTGGTTGACGGATCCCGCTTGGAATGCTCCCCCCAACGGGGAAAGGGGCATCGATATCGCCCGTCGTTCCGCGGCCGTTTTGGAGGAAATTGAACACACCCACAGTGATGGCAATATCCTGATTGTTTCCCACAAGGCCACCATCCGGATCATGCTCTGTAGTCTGATGGGTATCGATGTGGGCCGTTATCGCGATCGGTTTGAAATGCCCGTGGCCGCCGTCAGTATCGTCGAATTAGGCAGTCGTGGCCCGCTTTTCCATGGCATCGGTTTACGTTCCCACCTCAGTGAGTACCTGCGTTCTCTCCCCTGCACCTAATCAGTTATCAGTGATCAGTGATCAGTTATCAGTGACCAGTTATCAGTGATCAGTTATCAGTGATTCAGTTATCAGATGTGAGTTTTCATACTCAATCCGGTTATTAAAAACTGATTATCTATTCCCTCTTTTGCCTTTTGCCTCTTGCCTTTTGCCTGTACTGATATGTAGCCTGTACTCAACGGATGGCCGTATCAGGTCACTGATTACTGTTTACTGTTTACTGGACGGCTACGCCGTGCCTTTGGCAACACTGAAAATACTCCCCACTTCATAATTCATAATTCATAATTCCCAATTTATGACCAAAATCCATCACTTTGAGCGATTACCTTCCACTAATACTAAAGCATGGCAATTATTAGAGTCGGGGGAAAAGCCGCCTTTTGTGGTGACTGCTAGTCAACAAAGTGCCGGGAGGGGACAATGGGGACGGGAATGGATTTCTGAACCGGGAGGATTATATTTATCTTTGGCGTTAAATCTGGATTTAGAGGTGGATAAATCTGCCCATCTCGTTCTCGCTACAGTTTGGGGCATCGCTCATCACCTCAATTGTCAAGAAATACCCGTTAAAATCAAATGGCCGAACGATTTAGTCCTATTAGGGCGCAAACTAGGGGGAATTAACCTAGAAACCCGTATTCAGGGTCAAAACATCCCGCAAGCAGTCATCGGAGTGGGCATCAATTGGGCTAATCCCGTCCCCCCCACGGGTATTAATTTACAAGCTTTTACTGGCAATAAAATCACCTCGATCGCTCAGTTAACTTCTCTCACCAGCGATGCTATCCTATACGGCTATGAATATTACTGTCATCACGGCATAAAAGCCTTATTAGCCTCCTATTTAGAGCTTTTTGCCAATTTTGGTCAAAAGATAGCTTTTGAGGGCTATCAGGGCATAATAACGGGGGTAAGCGATCGAGGGGAACTAAAAGTTAAACTCACCTCGGACAATGCCAGTAGCGAAATCTATATACCGGCCGGTAGGGTCAGTCTCGGCTATAATTGAGTCTAAATATTTTTTTGACTAAACTGTGAGAAGTGAGGCCGCCCTATGTATCCTTCATCGGTGATATTGAAACTTTTTCTCGGAAAATCCTTAAAAAAGAAGTTGAGTTTATGCAGTGGTCTCGGTTTGGTGATTGGCGGTCTGCTCACTCTTGCTCCCAATGCGATCGCTAATTCCGCAGCTGGCAGCGAAACCCCGGTAGTGGAAAATGCCGCCCCGACTCTGAAAGCCCCCGTTATCAAAGAAAATACTAATCCCGCCCCCCGTCTGGCTATCCCCGAAAACCATCAAACCGATATGCCTACCCTTGCCCCCCGGGCCGGCGGTAAAAATAATTTTATCGATACCAGAAACTTTAACCCCCCCAGTTCCGTTGTCGTCACCGAGCGCCGCAGTGGTTGCCAAACCATCGCCCAAAATGGTCAACTGGTAGGAGGTAGCTGTAATCTGGCGGCCCGGTCCCCCCGTCGTCAGCCGGTCAGCACTGTGGCCAAACCCTTACCCCCGGTTAATCTGGCCCGGGTGCGTCTCAATCCTAATCCGGCCGTGCGAGTAGGACGGCAGCCCCGAAATCAGCCGGTTATCGCTAATAATTCCCTGCGTCGTTATGCCCCCACCCTCGTGGCCTCTAGCGCCCCGGTACGTCTGGCCGCCCCGACGGTGATTCCCAGTCAGGTGGTAGCCCTCAATCCCCCGGAATGGAATGGCGTAAAATTAGCTTTAGCCCCCGTGACTCGCGCAGAAGTGGCGGCCATCAGCGAAGCAACCACCTATGAGCGGGCCACCCGTTTAAGTCCCACGGATTCTAACCAAACTCAACGCACCGATTTACTCTTTCCCCTCGCTCTTCCTGCCCAAATTACCTCGGTTTTCGGGTGGCGAAATCATCCAGTCACCGGGAATCGGGCCATGCACGCGGGTACTGATTTAGGCGCACCGATGGGAACACCTGTATTAGCCGCCTACGCGGGGGAAGTGGCCACCGCCGACTGGTTGGGAGGTTACGGATTAACGGTGATTTTACGTCACCTCGATGGTAGTCAAGAATCTCGTTATGCCCACCTTTCGGAAATTACCGTCAAACCGGGAGAATGGGTAGAACAGGGCGCGGTTATCGGTCGTGTGGGTAGTACGGGACTTTCTACCGGTCCTCACCTACACTTTGAATGGCGACACCTAACCGAACAGGGTTGGACCGCCGTAGATGCCGGTTTACATCTAGAATTAGCCCTCGATAATCTGGTGCAGAGAATGCAAATGGCCGCAGCCACTGACGCTAATCAGAATTAATTTGTTTTGGGTTACAAATATAGCGGTTTTTGGAGCTTAAAAACGCATCGTTGAGCTTTTGCCCAATTGATGCGTTTTCATACATTCGCAGTCTTAAGTAGGGCTTGCTGAATAAATGTGAAATGTAGGCAAGGTAAGGGTTTTGTGGCTTTACGAGCGAAACAGGTGCAAGATTTTGAGAGAATCTTGCTTCAAAACCTGGCATCTTGAGCGGCGCTCGCGTCCTGTAGGGGCGAAGCATTCGGATAGAAAATCTACGGTTTCACCGATAGGTTATTGCCCGAATGCTTCGCCCGTACTTTTTCAGCCAACCCTAAGTAGTTGGACAAAAATAAAGTTAACTGTGGGGTCAGGAGTCGTTCGTCAGGAGTCGGTCGTCGGTCGTCGGGAGACGGGATACACGCTAAGATACAAATAATAAACTTGAGAGAAGCACTTGATTAAATATGACTCTAACTGACGTTGAAGTAAATCCCTCGACTCCAGAAGATTTTTTAGATTCTGAAACATTAGTACAGGTCGATTTAATGCAGCAAAAGATTCAACAATATTTACAAACCCTATCAGTAGAAAATTTAAAGATGATTCTAGAATTTGCCGCTTATTTGTCAGATAAAGAAAGTGAAAAGGCAACGCAAGAAATTAGAGCAATCCCGAATATTATGGAACATTTGAAAGAAGCTGAAATGGATTTACAATCAGGTTGCCTCATTGATTGGGAAAGCTGAGATGACTTATAAAGTCCGTTTGACAGCTAAAGCAAATAAAGTTTATTCTGAAGCGGATTCAATCTTAAAAAAGAAGATTGCTAAGTGTTTAAAACTCCTTCAAGAAACACCGAAAAATCACCCTCAAATTAAAGCATTAAAGGGAGAATTTGCTGGGAAGTATCGCTTCCGCGTTGGAGACTATCGGGTTATCTATACAGTTGATGATAGTCAGTCTCAAGTTATTGTCTTGCTGATTGAACATCGCAGTCAAGCTTACCGCCAATAAATAGGGTTTGCTGAATAAATGTGAAATGTAGGCAAGGTAGAGGTTTTGTGGCTTTTCTCCCGAAACAGGTGCAAGATTCTGAGAGAATCGTGCTTCAAAACCTTGCGTCTTCATGGTTCCGCGTCCTGTAGGGGCGAAGCATTCGGACAATAACTTATCGGTGAAACCGTAGATTTTCTATCCGAATGCTTCGCCCGTACTTTTTCAGCAAACCCTATGTTCTATAAAAATGGTAATGCAAGGTTTTTGAAGCTCCCAATCCTCATAGTGTTAATATTCGCTAATCTCATCCAATTGGAAAGGCAAGATTTGAGAAAAAAAGGAGAAGTTAAGGAATGCGGAGCATTCGGTCTTCGATTTCTTGCCAGACGGTAGGGGAAATATTAACAGCCACTTTTTGGCATTCGAGAATCCGGCGATTAATATAAAAATAATGCTCGTCTATTTCGCGAATTTCGTCGGTGGATAAATTAAGTAATTCAGGCGTTAAATTAAAAGCAGTATTCCACATTTTAAATAATCGATCAGAAAGTTCTAGATGTTCTTTTGCAAGTTCTAGATATTCTTTTACAAGTTCTAGACGTTCTTTTTCAACATTTAACAATTGACCATAAATTTCTAGATGTTCTTTTTCAGTTGGTTTATTATCAATAATTTGTTTGAAAGCTTCTAAATCAGCGGTTAATTGGGAAAAATTAACCTTATAAACAATTTGATCCTGAGCCAGTAAGTTAACGTTAGCTAACTTGACATACTCATCAACTAAATCAGTTAGTTTATCATCAGGAATAATTTGTTTGAAAGCTTCTAAATCAGCGATTAATTGGGAAAAATTAACCTTAGAAAAAATTCGATCCTGAGCCAATAAGTTAACTAACTGGACAACCCTATCAATGGTTTCGGCGATTATGCTGATGCCGTCATGGAAATCGCCTTCTCCGTCGATTTCCATGCCTTTGGCCAAGACGTTGGTGATGGCGATGGAGACGATCGCTCTTCTTCCTACAGGTTTAATCGGACTATCAACAGAATCTTTAGTCATCTCATCAGCCCATTGCAAAATCGGCACTAATTTTTGACCGAGGGGCGTTGTAAGATAATTATGGGCTTCTTTCTCCATTGCTAATAACAATTTATCGGCTTTCCCTCGCATCAAACCCGCCACTAACAAAAACACCTCTTGCCAACGAGTTTCTGTTACATAATTCTTAACTGTTTCTTCAATCAAATCATTATCATAGATATACTGAGCCGTGAGGTATTCCTGAAGGGTTAAATGAGAAAAAGAATAGACATCTCTCGCCCGCTCTACTAAAATTCCCTGTTCAATTTCAATGGTTTTTAATACTTTTTCTCCGTCTAAATGTTGCGGAGCATTTAAGTTTTGTTTAAGGTGATCTTTAATTTGCTTAACAATTTCTCGTTTTTCTAGAAAAAGTTTATCTGCTACAAAATTCTGATAAGCAATTTCAGATAGCAAAATTTCTTCTTGCTCAATACTGAGATTTTCATAAACTAAACCGCGATTAGGTAAACGTTTTTCGGCTGACCATTTTTCCAATAAAATTCGTAACGCATCTTGATAAAGGCGACTGCGATTTGTGGGAAAAGATTGATTTTCATCATAAACCAAACACAAAAAAGTCAACAATAACGGTGTATGGGCTAACTCTTTTGCACTTTTATACTCCTCCTTTTGCAACAGTTCCCAACAATTTTTAGCCGTCTCATTTTTGCGATCTAATTCCGAACTAAACCAATGTTCAATAAAACTTTGAATTTGCTGATCATCAAATTCGACAATTTCAATATCGGTAAATCGTTGAAGATGAGTTCTAGCAGCAGTGCGACAGGAGAGAATAAAACGATTTTTATAATGCCTATCTACAAAATCTTCAATTTTCTTGATTACATTATTCACATTAGCTGTTGGCACTTCATCCAAACCATCTAATAAAATTAGTAATTCCCCTTTTTCTAGTTTATTGCTAATATTTTTTTCCACATTGGGAAAACCACAGATTTTAAACTCCTCTTCAATTAATGCCTGAATATTAATCTCGTTTTCTTTAAAGTTTTTCAACTCCAGTAAAACAGGTGTTAGAGAATGCTGATAACTGCCTTTATTTCCCTTGAGAGCTTCTAGCCCAACTTTTCGCAAAAATGTAGATTTACCAATACCGGGATCACCAAGTACCATTAAATATTGTTCTTGATTCGCCAAAAGTAAACCATCTTTTTTACCATCATCCCTAAAGTTAAACCGTCGCTGCTTACTCTCACGATCTTTATTTTCTAAATTTTCATCATAATAATCCCTGACTAAATTTCCTAAACATTTGACATTAATATAAATTGACTCCAAATCCATCGGCTTAGACATTTTTAAAACCTTAATCATGCCGTGCCGATCCCAGTAACGTTGAGTATATTCCCGTAAAAAAAGATACTTTCCCTCTTTGATAATCTGTCCGACATCTTTATTCAATAACTCATTTTTATTAATACCCTCCCACCCCGATTTAATCATTTGGCCAATAAAATTATTAGTCAATGCTGTTACAATGGTTGTTTCAATTCCTGTCATAACTTAACCCCTGTAAACCCTCTGACGCTTAGTATAAGCGAGAAAGCGGGTTTCTCAACAACCCAGAAAGCGGGTTTCTCATCAACCCAGAAACCCACTTTCTTTAAGAAAGCGGGTTTCTAATCCTTAAGCCGCTAAACTGAGAATAGCTGCTTGTACTTGGCTCTCATTTCTCAGATTGTAAAATAATGCAAATTTATCTTGACTATAGTGCCACTACCCCCACTCATCCCCAAGTGATCGAGCGGGTTGCCACTATTCTCCGGCATCATTGGGGCAACCCCTCCAGTTTACACAGTTGGGGACAGGATAGGGCGACAGTCATCGAAATGGCCAGAGAACAGGTAGCAGGGTTAATTAATGCCAATTCAGACCAGATTATCTTCACTTCTGGCGGTACGGCTATCAAGCTAAAATTGATCAGCCTCCCAGTAAACCGCCCAAGGCTGGTTCTAATCTTAAACCGAGGCTAAATCAGGACAAGGAGAAAAAATAAAAATTCTTGGGTGGCTATTCCCCCTTTTCCCTGTTCTAACTGAATACTGAATACTGAATACTGAATACTGAATACTGAATACTGAATACTGAATACTGATAACTGATAACTGATAACTGATAACTGAATACTGATAACTGATAACTGATAACTGAATACTGATAACTGATAACTGATAACTGATAACTGATAACTGATAACTGAATATGGCTTATTCTCGCATTAAAAAACTAGCAAATTATCTACGTCCCTATTGGCAAATAGTAACTGGGGGGGTAGTTGCGCTGCTTATTGTTAATCTTTTGGGTGTTTATATACCGCTTTTAATCCGGGATAGCATCGATGATTTGAGTAAATCCTTTGACTTTCAAAAAATCATTTATTATCTAATTTTAATTGTCGCTTTAGCCTCGATTATGTGGTTTATCCGCATGAGTTCTAGAGTATTATTATTCGGGATCGGTCGTCAGGTAGAGTTCGATATTAAACAAAAAATCTTTCAGCATTTATTAACCCTTGAACCTGCCTATTTTTCTCGGCAAACTTCAGGAGATTTAATCAACCGTGCCACTAGCGATGTGGATAATGTGCGTCGTCTGGTGGGTTTTGCTTTGCTCAGTTTGGCTAATACTTTTTTTGCCTATGGGTTAACTTTGCCCGTAATGTTAGCGATTCATATTCCCCTTTCAGTCGCCGCTATTTCTGTCTATCCTTTGATGTTAATTGCCGTGCAGTTATTTAGTGGTCGTCTGCAGCAGCAACAGCAAAAAGTACAGGAAAAACTCTCGCATCTGAGCGATTTAATTCAAGAGGATATGAGTGGTATTACTCTGATTAAAATCTATGCCCAAGAAGCTAACGAGCGCCTAGCATTTAAACAAAGAAATCGCGAATTATTACAGGCTAATTTAGATTTAGTCCAGACTCGTAATTTTCTTTTTCCCCTGATTGAAGCTTTAGCCTATGTGAGTTTATTGGCGTTGCTTGCTCTCGGTACTAGACAAATTATAGCGGGTAATATCACCATTGGAGACTTTATTGCTCTGTTAATTTTGGCCGAAAGATTAGTTTTTCCCACTGCTTTATTAGGTTTCACTATTACTGCCTACCAACAGGGAGAAGTGAGTATTGATCGCCTAGAAACTATCCTATTAGCTGAGGCTAAAATTAAAGACAATGCTGATTGTATTCACTTAAAAAATATTCAAGGAAAAATTACCGCCAAAGCCTTGACTTTTTTCTATCCTGATGCTAAGGAACCAGCCTTAAAATCTCTTTCTTTTACCATTAATCCGGGGGAAACGGTAGCGGTCGTCGGTGCGATCAGGTCGGGAAAATCTACCCTTGCTAACGCTATTCCCCGTCTTTTGAATATTGCCGAGGGACAGTTGTTTATTGATGATCAAGATGTCACTCAAATTGCCCTTGAAGAGCTGCGAAAAGCGATCGCTTATGTTCCCCAAGAAAGTTTTTTATTTAGTACCACCATTGAAGATAATATCCGTTATGGCAATCCGCTGCTGAATTTTCCAGCAGTGGCATCGGCGGCCAAACAAGCGAGAATTGAGGAAGAAATCGAGAATTTCCCGCAAAAATACGGCACTTTAGTGGGAGAACGTGGGATTACTCTTTCCGGTGGTCAACGTCAACGGGCCTCTTTAGCGCGCGCTTTAGCCATCCAAGCACCGATTTTAATCCTCGATGATGCCCTATCTAGCGTCGATAATCAAACAGCCACGGCTATTTTGGAAAATCTCGCCCAAGAAAGCCAAAAAACCGTGATTTTTATCTCCCATCAATTATCGGCCGCTGCCACTGCCGATCGCATTTTTGTCATGGATCGCGGAGAAATTGTTCAGATAGGAACCCACGAGGAGTTAATCACAGTCCCCGGAGTCTATCAAAATCTCTGGCAACAGCAGCAGTTAGAGTCTAAGGTTTTACATTAGCCGATCAAATAGCGAATCTGCTAGTTATTGCCAGTTAGTAGGAGAATTTAAGAAGAATTTTCTGGCTATTTTGTCGATTTAATGGCAGTAAAAGCCAAGAATCTCACTCAACACTTTATAAAAATTTCTAGCCAATTTTTGTGTTATCTTGATTTCTCGTGGCACAGGTAATGTGCTAAAAACCTAATAGAAGTCCACTTGTACCGAGAAATTCATGCTTAAAAATCTGACTAAAACCGCTCTTTTAGCCACCGTTACCCTGATCGGTATCCCCAGCGTCTTAATTCAGCCGACATTTGCCCAAATGCCTAGTCTAGGAGATGGTATCATCTGTACGGCAACTGGCAAAACCGCCCAAGGAGTAAAACTCTATGTTTATACTTCTGAAATTGATGATGACTCGATCAGCAAAAAAGAACCGGTGACACTGACAATGGTTTCTCCGGTTAGCGATGTGGTGGAAGGGCAAATTTTGGTAGTTAACAAAGACGATAACACCGTAACGATTGATAATTTTGCTGCCGCAACTCCCCCGGAAATGCAGCCGGTAGGATTAGCTGTCACTACCTACCAAGGTAGAAATACTTTTAGCGGAAAAAGTCAAGCAGGAACACCGGTTAGTTTTACCCTAGAAAACAATCTTCGCACCATTAAAGTTAAGCATGGTGGTGATTCTTTCACGGGAGTCTGTCACTAAAATTACCCTAATATGGGTTAACAGTTTTGTTAGTCCTCTTTGACTTGAGCATCTCAAAAGCTGGCTGTTATATTAACCCAGCTTTTTTTAATTATAATTAGTTATCTTTTAGCGACAATGAACAAGAATCAACTTTTAAGCGAACCTTTTTTACAATTACCCACCGAAACATCAATACAAGTGGTTTGGTTTACGGAATTTTTTGGCACTCGTCATCAAGTCCGCTACGGGGAAAAACTAGAGAAAATGGTCCCCGCTCGCACTAGCAAATTAACTAGAGTTAGAGAAGATGCAAAATCGACAACCGTTGAAGCTTATCAATCTTTAACCGATCGAGAAATCTGGCGACATCAGGCCGAAATTACTGATTTAAATCCCGGGGAAAGGATTCCCTATCAAGTCACCAGTTTTCAGGAAAATACAGCGATTAGAAGTGATATTTATACCCTTACCCCAAGACCCAAAAAAGGAACTAATCTCAAAATTCTGCTCACTTCCGATCATCAATTAATGCCCATGACTGCCGCTAATTTACAAAAAGTTAGCGAAACTATTGGACAGGTAGATGCAGTTTTTTTAGCAGGAGATTTAGTTAATATACCCGATCGAGCTTCCGAATGGTTTGATGATATTCGCGGTGGGGCATTCTTTCCCTGTTTACAAGGTCGTGCCAATTATACTCTGACAAAGAATGGTATTCAGACTATTTATAAAGGGGGAGAAATTATTCAAAATGCGCCCTTATTTCCTGCTATTGGTAATCATGAAGTTATGGGCAGATTTTCTACTTCTATAGGTTTAAATGAACAGTTTGAAGATGCTATTCCTCAGTTTATTGCTAAACAACTAGCAGAGGATACAGCAGTAATTAATGAAACCTGGTTAAAAAATAATGCTTTCAACACAGAAACCTACGAAGAAATTTTTTCTTTGCCTCAAAATAAATATTATTCTCTAACCTTTGGCGATATTCGTTTAGTGGTTTTATATGTTACTAATATCTGGAGAAATCCCAATTTAGAACCCAGTGCAACGGGAAGATATTACGAAAATCAAAGAGATTTAGATAGGTCAGATCTCTGGGGTTACGGTCAGCATATTTTTGAGCCAATTGCTCAGGGCAGTACTCAATATCAATGGCTAGAAAAAGAATTAAATAGTCGAGAATTTCAAGAGGCTAAATATAAAGTAGTTATGTTTCATCATCCTCCCCATACCCTAGGAGGAAATATCGTGCCACCCTACACCGATCCCGTGCCGACAATTAAACGGGATGCCACGGGAAAAGTTAGATCGGTACGTTATGATTATCCCCAAGAAAATGATTATATTATTCGTGATCTAATTCCTTTATTAGAATCAGCCAAGGTTAATTTGGTTTTTTATGGTCATTCCCATTTATGGAATCGTTTTCTTAGTCCTAAGGGTATGAATTTTCTCGAATCTTCTAACGTTGGTAATAGTTATGGCGCTCATTTAGGTGATAAAAAACGTCCTGTACCTCTCGATAGAAATTATGGGAGCGTCGGTAATCCCAATCGATTACCAGCAATTATCCCAAACATTGCTCCTCTAGTGGATTGGGTTAATCAACCTTTACCCTATATTGCCAGTAATGATCTGACGGTTTTTAGCATTTTAGATACAGAAAAAGGAACCGTGAGCAGTTATCGTTTTGATACTCGTTATCCTGACTCGGAAGTAATTAAATTTGATGAATTTGACCTTTTTGGCGTAGGTGAAGTATAATAAAATCAAAGAGTGCCGGTTAAATAGATTCTCTTAGGGTTAATTCTATGACTACTGTTACCAGCAATGATATTCAGGAATTGAAAGACTTACTCTCGGCAATGCGACAGGAAAACCGCGAGCAAATGATTTCTCTGCGAGAAGACACCCGTGAGCAAATGATTTCTCTGCGAGAAGACACCCGTGAGCAAATAAGTTCCCTGAGGGAAGACACCCGTGAGCAAATAAGTTCCCTGCGAGAAGAAAACCGCGAGCAAATAAGTTCCCTGCGGGAAGAAAACCGCGAGCAAATAAGTTCCCTGCGAGAAGACACCCGTGAGCAAATTGATACGCTAAAGGAAGATAATCGCCAACAACTAGAAACCCTGAGAGAAGAAAATAACCAGCAATTTGTTAACCTACACAAAGAAATCACGGAAGTCAAAATTATCACGGCTAAAATTGAAGGAACAATTCAATCCCAAGCAGTATTAACCCAAAAAATTCCCGATTTAATCGAGAAAGTTGGGGAATTAAAAAACTGGAAACAAATAGCTATTGTCGCTATCACTGCTTTTACCAGTGCCACAATTACTTGGTTTATTCGAGGAGGAAATTTAAAACCTTAAAGTCTGGTATTTTTCTCAATTCCTAATTGGTGCATTTCCAGAATAATCGGTTTCAGGGTTTCTCCGAAAGCGGTTAAAGAATATTCAACTTTAGGAGGAATTTCTGGATAAACTTCTCGGTGAATCAGTCCATCTAACTCTAGTTGTTGGGTGAGAACTTTTTGACTAATGGGACTTAAACAAATTTTAAGCCCAAACAAAGCCGAAACTGGCTTGATAAGCGGCAAACACATCCTGATTCTCGGTCAGCCACCTAAAGAAACGAAAAGACATCGCTGTCCGAAAAGCTTCCAAAGCTTCCACAAAAGTGTTTAAAGGTCGATTCGTCCACCGCCTTTGCAGTCCCCCAGTTAACTTATGCCACAGGATAAATGTATAGGCACAAAACACCAAGATAAAATAAAGTGATGTAATCGGTTATAAACTACTCCGACGGCATTATTGGCCATTTGAGGGAGGTTTTTCCTCTCACTTTCCCCTAATAATCCTCCTAAATATTGTCTGAAGCCGTTTTTTTGCGCTTCGTTTTTGAAGCAATTGTCAAACCGCCGACACCATCGGTCAAAGCATGGGGGCATCGCGGCTGGGGTTGTCTCTTTCATCGCCGATTTTTCAACGTAAAGTGCTTATTCTATAACGATTATACTCTATTATACTCTTGTTGATCGTTTAAGTCCCACTAGGATAAATTGATCTCTAATAACCCCGGTGGTGGCGCAATCTCGATGCGTGCCGCTTTCAGATCCACCAGTGGAACAATTTCTTTGACAAAGGGGACCAGGGCCGTGGCCTCTGAGTCGGAGGATGGACTTTTTTTCTTGACGGAAGCTAGATTTGCTTCTAGTTGCACTGCTAAAATGTCATTACCCGCCCACAAAATATCTACTACAACCCCGATTTTTTCTCCTGTCAGGTGATGATAAACTTCTAAGTTTACTAGCTCACTAACATGATATTCATCCGCTTTTAGGCGAGGTTTTTCTAGTTTATTCGCCCATAATTTATATCCGCGCAAAGCTTCGGCCTGTTCCCGATTTTCAACCCCCTCTAACTTGATAATATAAACATTTTTGCCCGGTAGCTCACGTCCCCTGAGCAGAGTAATTTCTCGGATTTCTCCCCCTTGAGTCCCTTGTATTCCCCTAATACCTCGCTTCTGAAAACGTTCGGGAAAATCTGATACCGATAAAACTCGCAATTCTCCCTCCAGTCCCTGGGGTGCTACTATTGTCCCAATTTCTAGCCAATTTTCTTCCATTGTCTCAATATTTTTTGCTATAGCTTTCCCTAGTATATAGCCTTTTTTGTCTCGCTCCTAGATTTTTAAAGTCTTGGTAGGGTAAAATTTTTAGTTGACCTCTACTCCTGACCATTTTTTGACTTTTTACTGGTGGCTTTTTACTGAATTATGACTATTTGGCAAGCGGATTTTTATAAATCTTCATCTTCTCCTTCTCTTGGCACAGTCTGGCAATTGTTAATTTCCGATTCTCTTGGTCATCTTATCTATGAAAATTCCTGTCCCCAATCCCAAGCTAATAGCGACTGGTTAACCCAACAGTTACAGCAAGCTTGTCAAGTCTCCCCCCCGGAAATTATCCAAGTTTTTCGCCCCCAATGCGCCAATTTATTTCTCCTCGCCGGCCAAAATTTACAGATCAAAATTGAGTTAACCCGTCACGTTAACGCTCTGAAAAAACAGCTAGAATTACGGCAAATCCCCATCAATATCGACTCTCCTCCACCGCAACCCCTACCAGACCAATTTTTAGGTCAAGAGTGGCGTTTTGCTCGCTTTCCCGCCGTTGATTTAGTTAACTTTTTTGGCGATCGCAGAATACCGATTCTTTCCCTACCAGAAGCCTTTTCTCCTTTAAAATTAGGTTTAGCCTCCACTCTCATGATCCCCGGCGTGGTTATTACCGGTGGTAAAAAATCTCTTGCCATCGCTCGTTGGTTAGAGGAAATTAACCCGGTATTTATCGATCATATTCCCACAGAAAGGGGGCGATCGGGCGGTTTAGTCTTGGAATCGGGTCTAAATGAACGTTGGATTTTTCTGACCTACGAAGATGAAGAAGTGGCCCTGGCAGCCAATGTTTATCAAGCAACCAAACAGGAAAGCCAAGGTTTGCACTTTCTCCTGATACAACCGGATGATTCTGGTCGCACTTTTACCGGCTTTTGGCTACTGAAACAAGTTTAACCCCCAAGCTGTCCCCAAGAGGCAAAGAATACCCGCTAAACCCGCTAAAGGTTGGTTATAGATACCTTTGACCCAAACTAACCCAGAATCGCTGTAAGACATCAATTCGGCACTGTCTAGCAAAGCTAATCCCCATACCCAACCGCTATGAAGTCCCCAAGCTAATCCTAAACTACCATGATCGATCGCCCGCGCCCAGACCAGAACCATCCCCATCAGAAATAAACCGGGTAGTTGCGGCAGCGTTTGCTGACGTTCCCAAAGCAGATGCAGCAGGGCAAAAATTAGGCTAGAAATGGCTCCCGCCACCCAAAAACCGTATTCTTGGCTTAATTGACTCAAAAAGATGCCCCTAAAGATTAATTCCTCGGTAATACCCACCCAGAGGGCCACTATCAACAGGGGTAAACTCAAGGCAAAAGCGCGAGTTAGATTTTTGGGCTGCCAATGTACCCAGGCCAAAATCCCCTCTAGGAAAAAAATTATCCCTAATCCCACCACTGCCAAGATTAATCCTTTGGTTAGGGAGATAAATAGGGAAAATGACCAAATTAATCCGTAATTATGGAGGCTGCTCCCCTCTATCTTCAATAATCCCCAGATAACTAAGGGAGCCAAGGCGTAAAGAGAGGCCACTAGGGGCAATTTCTGGTCAGGTTTTGTCCCTTGCAGCGGTTGCCATCCCAAACGACTCCCTAAACCAATGGCAATGGGCAGCCAGAGAATTAACCAGGCTAACAGGAAAATAATAATTTTTATTAAGGCAGCCATGTCCATTGTCAATTAGGTGCTATGGAAGTGGGGTGTGGGGTTTTGGGGTTTTGGGGTTTTGGGGTTTTGGGGTATTAGTTGAAATTTCCCTATCCCCCCATTTCCCCATTTCCCTACCCCCTACCCCTAACAGCCATAAAACAAACCCCCTAGGCATAGGATAACTGTGGAACTCTGCTCTGGTAAAGCCTAGCTCCAACAAAAATCCATCCCTAGGGGGTTGCGAAAAAGAAGAAAAAGTGCTTAAGTAAAACCCCTCGAGTTGATGAAAGAGGCGGTCAGGGGTTAGAATTAGGGATAAGAATCTATATTGTCTTTTTGGTCGGTCTTGTCAAAACTAGCCCTTTTGACTGCCGATTTTTTTTGTCCTTATCCCTACTCCGTAACCTATTTAAGCTTCTACCGGTTCTTCTGATTCCGTTTGTTTGAGGTGGATGTGCTTGTAGCCAAGTTTGATTTCAAACTCATCGCCGGGCTGCAAGTTCATTTGTTCGGTATAGGTGGAACCGATGACGATTTGACCATTTTTGTGGACACTAACCCGGAAAGTGGGTTCGCGGCCGCGGCCATCTTTAGTGCCTTCGGGATCGAGAGGAACCCCTTTTGCACCTAAAACAGCATCGTAAAAGTCGGTTAAATTGACCCGAACTTGGCCATCTTTACTTTGAGAGTAGTAACCACAACGTTTTGCCGTTTCGCGACGGGGTAAGTGGGATAACTCTTTGACTTTTTGTAGTAGAGCTTTCCCGGTTAGGGGAGTAGGAGAGATGTCACTCATGGTACTTTTTAATGTTCCTTGATTTTTGACTGACTGTCAATTAAGTTTACACTGACAAATTGATCATACCAAAAATCTTGCCAAAAATGTCTAGAGGGGAATAATAAATTTTTTAAAACTGATGGTTCGGTGATGACAATCGTGCTAAGAAGACCCCGGACTAGGTAGTAAGTGTAAACCTTGTGGGGGAGAGGAAATTTTGGGTTAAGACTCTGGCAATTTTTGGTCGGGTGGGAGGAAAACAGGGGGGAGAAAGTAAGTCCATAAAACCGATAAAGCTATACCCAGCAAGGAATTGAGAAAATTTACTTGTGGTTGGAGTTGGCAAAAAACTAATGACCCAGAGCAGTAAATCCGGGGGGATTAAACTGTTTTCGAGCGACTTGCCCATCTATCATTAGGCCTAGATACCCACCCCTTGGCTCAACCGACCGGGGAAAATCTTAAGGATTAATTACCATTACTAGCTCCCCTTTGGCCCGTTAACATCGATTATCCTGAGTATTAGGAGTCCCTCACCCCCGTGCCGAGTATGGAAGTTTCTTTTAAAATTCTGCGTCAACGACCCAACGACACCCCCTACCTAGAAAATTTTACCCTAGAGGTGGAGGCCGGAAATACAATTCTCGACTGCCTTAATCGCATCAAATGGGAACTTGATGGAACTTTGGCCTTTCGTAAAAATTGCCGCAATACAATTTGTGGCAGCTGTGCCATGAAAATTAACGGTCGTTCGGCCTTGGCTTGTCAACAAAATATCGCCAGTGAATTAAACCATTGTAGCCAAAAAGATGCCGGAGAAATTCCCGAAATCACGATCGCCCCTCTGGGGAATTTACCGATTATCCGGGATTTAATCGTCAATATGCAACCGTTTTGGGACGATTTAGAAAGGGTTGAACCTTATATTAGTAGTCAAGCGCGCACCATTCCCGAACGAGAATTTCTGCAAACTCCAGAAGAAAGAGCCAATCTCAATCAGATGGGTAACTGCATTATGTGCGGGGCCTGTTATTCGGAATGTAACGCCAAGCAAGTCAATCCCGATTTTGTCGGGCCCCACGCTTTAGCAAAAGCGCAGCGCACCCTAGCAGATTCTCGCGATGGTAATCAAGAAGGTCGTCTAGAACTTTATAACCAAGGCACCGCAGGGGTTTGGGGGTGTACCCGTTGCTATTTCTGTAATGCGGTTTGTCCTATGGAAGTGGCTCCTATGGATCAGATCGGTAAAATTAAACAGGAAATACTCGCTCGCAAGTCGGCCGATAGTAGTCGTCCCATTCGTCACCGGAAAGTTTTAGTGGAATTAGTCAAAGCAGGAGGATGGGTGGATGAACGCCAATTCGGCCTCTATGTGCTGGGCAATTATTGGCGCGATTTACAGGGTTTATTAAGTATTGCCCCCTTGGGATTGCGGATGATTACTAAGGGTAAATTTCCCACTTCCTTTGAAGCTTCCGAGGGAACCGAGGAAGTGAGAGGTTTAATTACTGCCATTCAAAATTCTCGCTCTCGATAGTTAGAGCAATTTTCAGATGTATTATGATCTATATTCTATATGACTGGAGAACCCCTTATCATGTTCGATCGAGATAGTATCCGTGGTTTTTCTGCCCTGCTCACCCTTGTGGGAGTCGCTTCTAGTTTGGGTTTTAGCTTCAACGCACCGGCTTTCTCCCAAGCTACCTCTAACAATTTACCTTTACTCTTAGCCCAAAAAAGCGAAAAGGTGCGAGTAGCGGTTTTAGACTTCGATTATAGCGGTCTCAGTAATCCCCAATGGTTAACATTTCTCAATGGTGGAGCCAGTGGTGTCAGTGATATTCTCGTCAATAGATTGGTGGAAAGTGGTCGCTATACAGTCATTGAGCGCAGTCGCATTGATGCTGTCCTCAGAGAACAGAATTTGGGAGCTTCGGGACGGGTAGATGCCGCTACCGCTGCTCAAATCGGGCAAATTTTGGGGGTAGATGTGGTGATTATCGGTTCGATTACCCAATTCGATTTACAAAAAAAACAATCCGGTGGCTCGTTTATTATTTTTAGCACCGCCAAGACAGAAACCGATGCTTTTGTCAAGTTAAATGTCCGGGCAATTAATACCACCACGGCCGAAATTATTAGCACCGCTCAGGGAAATGGTAGTGCCAATCAATCCGATGGTTCAACCGTGGTTTTAGGGGTTGGGGGTGGTTCCCAAACCTCCAACGAAGGGAAATTACTCAGTATTGCCACCGATAAGGCAGTAGCGCAGGTGGTGGATAATCTCAACAATAAAGCCGAACAAATCGCCGCTACACCTCGCTCGCTCCCGACTGTCACCGCTTTAGTGGCTGCCGTGACGGGAAATCAGGTAATTCTCAATAAAGGCACGGGAGAAGGCTATCGTGTTGGTTTACGCATTTCCATCGAACGGACGACTCAAACGGTCAAGGATCCGCAAACGGGCAAGGTTATCCGTCAGATTACTCAACCGATTGGCACTCTCGAAATTGTCGAAGCTGATGGTCAATCTAGCGTCGGTCGCATCACTACCGGTAATGGTTTTAAAATCGGTGATTTAGCTAAACCGATTCGTTAATTGGGAATTATGAATTATGAATTATGAATTGGGGAGGTGGGGTGTGGGGAAGTGGGGAAGTGGGGAAGCTGTCTCATCACCCTATCACCCCAAAACCCTATCACCCTATTTATTTCCTGCCTCCTGACGACCGGCTACTGACTCCTGATAAGTGAACACTCACGCAAATTTGAAGTTATTTGACACTCCCGTCGCACTAAGCGCTTCGGGATTCTTAGTTCAACGAGTCCACTTAAATTAGATGCCTTGCGTTATCCAACCCAGAGGTGGTTCTCTCCCTAAGCGTTACTTTTCGTATGCCCTACGATAGTCCCCCCCTTGCCCCCCCCGACGTCGGGGGGCAAGGGGGGGTACAAAGTTTGCTTGAATTGAAACGTTAGCTTCAAATACTGCTTTGTCTATTTCCTGTAAAGATTTTACCTACTCACAGGGGGAAACTATAGGACTTACGCACTGTACAAATTCACCATGATGTGTATGAACGAAAATCCGTCGTTCCAGACTTTTGGCGATTAACTTCTGATCGATAGCGATCGCTCAAAAGTCATCAAAAAATCACGTTAAAATGCCCGAAACCTATACCTCATATTTGGTCGATCCTGTCAATGCGTAAGTCCTAAAACTAGAACTATTGAGTAGAACCCCATATCTTTAATTGTCAAGGTGCAGATAGCGTAGTGGTTAGACTACATGGGTTTTTAAAGCGGTTGATTACCCTATCCGCTCTACTTACATGGTAGCTATTTGGCCTGAGTAGGTCAAGACCCTTACAAGAAGAAGTTATTCGAGATTTTGTCAGGAGACTGGACGCTTATTTTGGCTCTTCGGTAATTGTTATGCAATGGACGGGGGTTATAAGGGATGGAACCCTTATATAGAGAGGCATTTAGCGATTTTTGTCAATTGTTTTTGCTCTAGAGCGAACTAATCAATTAAGTCTCTTGCCAAATAAGGATTTAGTCGATTTATGCCCCCCTATCGAACCATCCCAAGTAACGAAGAACCCTTATTTTTAATCGTGCTTCGTGTCACTGAGCCTTTACATTGAGCCTTTACATCGAAGCCCCTCGAAATGTGTCGAAGTGCTGTTTTATATTGGCGCTTGGTTTCATCCCGTCGCTTTTAGGGACGGGATGAAACCCCGACATTTGAGATAAAATTTATAATTGGAATCCCTTGGATATTCCCTAGACCAGAGCGATTAACGAAAACTATCAAAAAATGGTACAAGATCAAAAACCCACGGTAATCATTACTGGGACAACTTCTGGAGTCGGTCTCTACGCCGCTAAATCCCTTGCTCAAAGAGGTTGGTTTGTGGTTATGGCCTGTCGGGATATCCCGAAAATGGAACAGGCGGCCAAGGAATTAAACATTCCCCGGGATAACTACTGTATTGAATTTATCGACCTCGGTTCCCTCGATAGCGTCCGGCGCTTCGTTAAAAATTTCCGGGCCTTGGGCAGACCTCTAACCGCTTTAGTCTGCAATGCCGCTATCTATCTACCTTTGCTCAAAGAACCCTTAAGAAGTCCCGACGGTTATGAATTGAGCATGGCCACCAATCATTTAGGTCATTTCCTCTTGTCGAATTTGCTCTTGGAAGACCTAAAAAATTCCCCCTCTCCCGACCGGCGTTTAGTCATTCTCGGTACTGTCACCCATAATCCCGATGAATTAGGCGGTAAAATTCCTCCTCGTCCCGATTTGGGCGATTTGGAGGGGTTTGCCAAGGGTTTCAAAGAGCCGATTACTATGGCCGACGGCAAAAAATTTGAATCGGTCAAAGCCTACAAAGATAGTAAGGTGTGTAATGTTCTCACCATGCGGGAACTGCACAAACGCTATCACGAATCCACCGGAATCACTTTTACTTCCCTCTATCCGGGTTGTGTGGCCGATACACCCCTTTTCCGCAATCATTACCCCTTTTTCCAGCAGTTTTTCCCCTGGTTCCAGAAAAATATCACCGGTGGCTATGTTTCCCAAGAATTAGCCGGGGAAAGAGTCGCCCTGGTGGTGGCTGACCCCGAATACCGTCAATCCGGCGCTTACTGGAGTTGGGGCAACCGTCAGAAAAAAGAGGGTAAATCTTTTGTACAAAGGGTTTCTCCTCAAGCTCGCGACGAGGAAAGAGGCGAAAAAATGTGGGAATACAGCGCTAAATTAGTCGGATTAGCCTAATTTCTGATTTTGAGACTAAAAAGGGACACAAGGTAACTTGTGTCCTTGTGGAAACGGGGAGCGCTGGGACAGGGAAAAACAGTCCATAACTGGGTTTTTAAAGCTTGATTGGCAGTTAATGATACTATTAAAAACCGATTTGTTATTATTCCGATTTGACTGCAAGCTTTTAATGGGGGGGCGGCTTATTTGTTTCAATCTGCACAAGAGCCACCGCAGTCTGTCCCCGAAGGCGATAACGTGGTTGGTTTACTTCTCCTTGCAGGGGGATTTAGCTTAAAACGGGTGATTTCTCGGTTATTGAATCAGTAAACTTTGATGAGGATGAATTGGGGACGTAAGCGATGGGGTTTATGTCTCTTTGTTATAATTCAAAGGCTAGGCTATAATAACTCTTCATAAACACCGATAATTTTAGTCAAAGATGTAAAAAAGGAAGAGTATTATTGTGAGAGCGTGTAATTAGTATAATTAAAGTAAAAATCATCCCAAGGTAGCCATGATTAAAAACATTAATGTAACTGGACTTAAACCTGAACAAATTCAGCAGATACAGGTACTTATTGCCGCATTTAAAGCTCAAAATCAACTCAATCAAAGTGAACCTGAAATTGATCTGATTGAATATCTGTTGGAAAATCCTATAGAGGTTGATAATTTAGAATTGATGAAACGAGAAGAAATTTATGACAGAACTTAAAAATCATAGTTGTTTTGTTGATTCTAATATTTGGCTTTATGCTTTTTCCACTGATAAAAAAGAAGAAAGTAAAAGAATATTGGCAAAACAATTAATTAAAGAAAAGTCCATAATTATCAGTACCCAAATAATTAATGAGGTTTCTTGTAATTGACTTAAAAAGCATAAGCTTGATGAAAAACAATTGTTTAAATTAATTGTTTCCTTTTATAGAAAATATCAAGTTATCTCCAGCAATTCTCATTTTAAAAAGTAACAAGTGATACAGACAGAAACAAAGCTTTAAGCAAGCTACAAAATGCGCTCCCGCGAGTGCGACTGCATCGCAGAGAAGTGAGTATATAGAGTAT
>NZ_SFBV01000362.1:0-3617 GCF_007095585.1 Microcystis sp. M_OC_Ca_00000000_C217Col | reverse complement strand
AGGCGCAGTCAACGGGAACTAGAAGAACTTTTGAGCGATTCTCCTAGTTTAAAACCCTACTGGGAGCAAGTATTTTTAGATTGCTATGCCACGGCTTTAAAAAGCTTGCGAGATAACCCCAATTATCAATCCTTTAACTTTCCCGATGATTGTCCTTTTTCCCAAGAAATTAGTCAGATTTTACAGAAAAAAGTTTGGCGATAAAATTATCTTTAAAAGTTTGTTGGTGGGGTTAGGATATAGGAGTCAGGAGACAGGAGACAGGAGACAGGAGACAGGAGATTATTTTATTTATTCTCCCCACACCCCACACCCCACACCCCACACCCCACACCCCACACCCCACTTCCCCACTTCCCCACACCCTAACCCCTCTACTGATAAACAATGCTTCCTACCGTTGAGACTTTAATTATTGCCGTCGAAAAAGCCGACTCAGCCAATGGGTTACTAATCGCCGTGGAAAACTTAGCCGCCGCCAAAAGTGAGGCGGCAATACCCACCCTCACCGATGTCCTCAGATATAATAACCCCGGTGCCTCCGTAGCAGCGGTGGATGGTTTAATCGCCATCGGCAAAGCGGCGGTTCCCTATTTACTGGCCAACCTAGACGGTTATAATTATGGGGCGAGAGCTTGGGCAACCCGCGCCCTAGCAGGAATTGGCGATGTGCGAGGATTGGACTTATTGCTTGAGGCGGCGGTGAGTGATTTTTCCTTTAGCGTGCGGCGAGGGGCGGCTAGGGGCTTAGGAAATATAATTTGGTCTGATTTGGAGGAAAGTCGGGTTTTTGAGGCTCAGAAGGCAGTTTTTAAGGCACTGGAGAAACTTTTGCAAGGGGATCCAGAGTGGGTGGTTAGATATGCGGCGATCGTCGGATTGCAGGGATTAGGAACTGCGGCGGCGGCATTTCGCGGGGCGATTCGAGAACTTTTAGGACAGATTGGGGAGACAGAAGCGGAAATAGTGGTAAGATTGCGTGCCGATCAAGCTCTGGAACACTTACAATAACCCTAAGTCACAAAGTAGAAAAACTTATTTCTCTACAGGGAGAAACAATTACACTAACATTCTATGAAATATTGGCAGGAAATTTTAGCGATCGCTCAACGAATTTTAGTGGAATTAATCCGGCGCGGGCGTAGCTTAATCCTCTGGGGCATTTTCCCGATCCTTGTCCTGCTCTTAAATGGCTATATTATGGCAGAAAAAGGCAAAATTGAGCTTGCTGAGGCAATGGCTCTGGCTACTCCTCCCACCCTCGTCGGGGCGGCACTTTTCTTTAGTTGTTTGGGGGGAACCGTGGCGACGGTAGTAGCAGAAAGGGAACAACAAACGATTAAACGGTTATTTTTATCGCCTTTAAGCGGTGTTTCCTATTTTATCGGCATTTTTCTCGCCCATTGTGTGATTGCTGCCTGTCAGACAGTTTTAGTTTATTCTATTGCTAAACAGTATGGAGCCACTTTTAAAGGCTCAATTCCTCTAGAATTATTAATTATTTTCCTTAGTATCACCGCCTATGTGGGTTTAGGATTTATCCTCGGTACTCAACTGGCGAAAAGAACAGAAGATGTTAATGCTTTGGTGGGAACTTTTGGGGTTCCTTTATTAATTTTAGGCGGCGTTTTTCTCCCCACTGCTTTATTCCCCGACAATATTCTATCTCTGGCTAAATATAACCCGATCTACCACATGAATGAAGCTTTAATTGCTGTTTGGGCAAAGGGCGAAAATCTAGAAGATATTAGCTCTCATTTTCGCTTTCTCTGTCTTTTTGCTCTAGCTATGGTAGCAGGTGGTTGGCTTACCTATCGACAAATGTTAAACCTTGAACGCCGATTGTAAATCAGTGATCGGTTATCAGTGATCAGTTAGGTAGGGTGGGTTAGGCGAAGACAAATTATCAGACTTAATCATTAATTTATCTATTCGCCGTAACCCACCATCAGTTATTCAGCTTCTTAGTTTTTCAGTGTAGTTAGCCAATTTCCCTGTTATTCGTACTATTACCTAGCTGACGGCTGATGACCTAAAAAAGCCTGACTATCCTTATTACTTTATTAAAAATGCTGACTATTAGTAATGTCAAAAAAAATTACGGAAGACGCTTAGTATTAGATCAATTAAACTTTCATATTGAAGCGGGGGAAATTTACGGTTTACTCGGTCCCAATGGTGCGGGAAAAACCACCACTATTAACTTAATTTGTAATTTATTAAAACCCTCATCGGGAGAAATTACCTTTAATTATTTGCCAATTTCCAGAGTTACTAAAGAATTAATTGGGGTTGCACCGCAAGAAAATTTATTGTACAAATCCCTTACTTGTGAGGAAAATCTCAACTTTTTTGCTCAGATTTATGGACTCGATCGCCCCCAGCGTCGTCATCGGATCAAAACCAGTTTATCCGCAGTAAATTTGCTTGATCGCGCCCGTAGTCCGGTGGAAACTTTAAGCGGTGGAATGCAGCGCCGAATGAATATTGCCGTGGCTATTGTTCATCAGCCAAAATTATTAATTCTTGATGAACCAACTACCGGTTTAGACATCGAATCTCGCTATGAAATTTGGGATTTAATCGGAGAATTACGGCGACAGGGAATGACAATTTTATTAACTACCCATCTCCTCGATGAAGCACAGCGTCTCTGTCAACGTATAGGAATTTTAAAACAAGGTCGTATTATTGCCGAAGGTAATTTAAATCAGCTGCGTCAGCACATTCCTGCTAAGGAAATTATTATCATGGATACCCAGGATCAAGAAGCGGCAATTAATCGAGGGAAACAATTAGGATTTACTCCCAAATTTTACGGTAAAGATTTAGCTTTTTGGTTAGATGAACACCTAGAATTAAGCGAGATTATTCGGGCATTCGACGGCATTAATATTGATTCTATCGCCCGTCAGACCGTACAGTTAGAACATATTTATATGGAAATTATGAATCAATTTTAAACCAGTTTTTGAGAATTCAGGTTGATGATCGGCATTTTTTCGGTAATTTACCTCAATTGAGTTAAATCGCCGTTTTTAACCGTCATATTCTTGGAAAACTGAGGCGAGTGGGCTGTTCGACCATGACTTAATCAACAGAAATTCAAGTTAAAAATCTAGACCATCTAGGATTAGTAGCTGGAATTATAGATGAAATAGGAATCGTTGAAATTATTAACGAACAAGTATCAATGGGTTCCAGGAGAAATTGTCACAGCTGGGCAAGTCGTGAAAGCGATTATCCTGAACGGATTGGGATTTGTCTCCCCAGCCTTGCATTTAGGGTCTGCTGAAAAAGTTTTTCGGTGGGAGTAGGGTGTGGGGTGTGGGGGATAGGGTGTAGGGTTTTACCGATTTTCAGGGGGTCAATTACCTAATTTTCAGGGAAAAAGTGCCTAAATTTCCCCCCCGATCCCTCCAATGGCTGGCACTTTTTGATTTCAAAAAAGCCTAAAAATATTATCCAACAAGGTTTTTAGATTTATTTAGCCAACCCTATCTAGGGTTTGCTGAATAACTGTGAAATACTTATGATATAAGGATTACAGCCATATTAAATTCCCAAAAAGTCAAGAAAAAGGGACAGAAAACGGCTAAAATTGCTAAAATACCCTT
>NZ_SFBV01000361.1:0-6528 GCF_007095585.1 Microcystis sp. M_OC_Ca_00000000_C217Col | reverse complement strand
TTAAATCGAGAGACGATTAAAAAAATCCTTCGGAGTGACATTATGAGAGAATCCGTCATCTATCAAGATATTTTAGAGGAAGGCAGAGAGGAAGGCGAGGAAAAGGGACTACAAAAAGGTAAAGAAGAAAAAGCTCGACAAATTGCCCTAAAAATGCTATCTGCTGGTTTTTCTATCCCAGAAATCGCCCGATTTACCGATTTATCCCCCGACGCGATCGAGCAATTACAAAGACAGCAGCACAATTAAAGCTTTTAACCGCAAAGGGTGGGGAATTAGCAAAATTTTGGCTCATCTCCGCACCCCAAGCGCAGTTAACGACGTTTAGCGACGCAACGCACCACTAAACCACCACCTAGTATGCCTAGTCCGATAACACCAGAAGGTTTGGGAGTGGACACATTACCAATATCACCCGAAATATCAGAAGCAACAAGGCGAAAGTTATCGATTGCAGCATAACCACTGCTTAGAATATCGGTTTTATCCCAAAAAAGCCCCAATTTTCTCCACGGCAGCCTCTAGAATATCGGGATCGTGAACTAAGGCAAAACGCACATACCCCTCACCACCCTTACCAAAACCGGAACCGGGGGAAACAGCGACACCAGTTTGGGCCACCAATTGCCGACAAAAATCGACGGAATTACCCGGCCAACTGGGGGGAATTTTCGCCCAAACGTACATAGTGGCGGCCGGAGTGGCAACCGGCCAACCGATGCGATTTAGGGCATTAATAAACACATCCCGGCGTTTTTGGAAGATAGCGACGGTTTCCTTGACTGAATCTTGATTACCGGTTAAAGCAGCGATCGCACCGTTAAGAATGCCCAAATACTGATTAAAATCAACCATGGCTTTAATCTGTCGCAAAGCCATAATTAACTGCGGGTTGCCAATGGCGAAACCGATGCGAAAACCGCCCATATTATAGGACTTGGAAAAGGTAAAAAACTCGATCGAATTAGTTTTATCTCGATCGGCCTGTAAAATTGACGGGGGAGGCGATGTTCCCGCAAAAAAGATGTCTAGATAGGGAAAATCGTGGATTAAAACTAAATTATGCTGACGGCAAAAATCAACCGCTTTTTGGAAAAATGCCAAAGGTGCGATCGCTGTAGTGGGATTATGGGGATAACTCAAGACCATCAGCTTCGATTGTGCCAGCACTAGCTCAGGAATGTCCTCTAAAACCGGCAGAAAGTCATTTTTTGCCAAAATTGGCATTCCGTACATTTGACCGCCGGCAAGGGCAACACCGCCCAAATGGGAGGGATAACCTGGATCGAGCAGCAGGGCAAAATCCCCGGGGTTGAGAATGGCCAAAGGTAGATGGGCCGTGCCTTCCTGAGAACCAATTAGGGGTAAAACCTCCGTTTCTGGATCGATGGGAACACCAAAGCGATCACTATACCAGTTAGCGGCAGTTATTCGGAAGTCTCTGGTCCCATTATGGAGTAAATAGCCGTGGGTGTGAGGATCGTGGAGAGATCGCTCAATAGCATCGACAACATGGGGAGCAGCCCCAAGATCGGAGGAACCGAGCGAAAGATCGATAATGGTATTACCCGCTTCTCTACTGGCAGCTTTTGCCCGATCCATATCGGCAAAAACGTTGGATTGTAGTGCCTGTAAGCGGTTTGCTAGGGTTAAGTTATTCATAACCACGGATACCTAATTAGCTGACATAGGTATCGATAAAAGATTGTAATTGTTGTTTGCCGATCGCCCCTTCATGAGTGGCAATAATTTCGTTATCTTTAAAGATGCGTAAAGCAGGAACACCTTCCACCTTACATTTAGCCACCGAGTCGGGGTTAGGGTCTATTTCTAGTTTAACTACTTTTAGCCGTTCGCCGTAGGTGTTGGCTACCCAATCGATCGAGGGGGATACCAGACGGCACGGACCGCACCAACTCGCCCAAAAATAGACTAAAACGGGTTTTTCGACCCCAAAAACCTCTTGGTCAAACTTCTGATCGCTAATGACAGTTACGCTACTCACAGTATTTATTTCCTCACCATCGCTACTGATTATCATAGAGGTTCTGGGTACTTTTCGGCAATTATCCACTTCCAAAGTTCCTCAAACATTAGGATCAAAGACATCCCGTAAACCATCACCGATAAAATTAATACTTAACACCGTGATCACGATAGCTAGAGCGGGAAAAATTACCAAGTGGGGAGCAGTTGTCAAGTAATCTTTAGCTTTAAATAACATTTGTCCCCAAGTCGGCACATCGGGGGGGAAACCCAAACCCAAAAAACTCAGGGTTGACTCGGTAATAATCGCATTACCCACGGCTAAAGTGGCCGCCACGATAATCATTCCCAAAACGTTAGGTAATAAATGCACCCAGATTAAACGGAAAGGAGTGGCCCCCAAAGCTTTTGCAGCCGAGATAAATTCCATCTCCCGTAACTTTAAGAAATTTCCCCGCACCAATCGCGCCACCGACATCCAATTTAAACCCCCGATCACCAAAACCACGAGGATAAAAATACCCGTTTCCGGTCCGGCGATTTTCTTGATACTATCGCGAAATAGATAGACAATCAGCAAAAGTAGGGGTAATTGGGGCAAAGATAGAAATAAATCCGTTAATCGCATCAATAAGCCATCGATCGCCCCCCCGTAAAACCCGGAAATAGCCCCGATCGCCGTTCCCAAAATCATCGCCACCATCATAGCAGCAATCCCCACCGCTAGGGAAATTCGACCCCCCACCAAAATCCTCGCCAATTGATCCTGTCCCAGATCATTAGTCCCGAAAAGATGTTTTAAACTAGGGGGAGCCGTAGCTTGACTAAAATCGATCGCATCTATAGGAACTCGATAGAAAATTGGACCGAATAGGACAGCAAAAATAATTATCATTAATGCGATCGCTCCTATTACTGCCAGGGGATCTCGGTAAAAACGTCGCCAATTATCGATAATTGTAGAAGACAGGAGAGACATAAGCTGTTAAGTAGATAGGTATTAAAAACTTTCAGATCCCCCCGCCTATCGGCACCCCCCTTATCAAGGGGGGCAGGGGGGATCAAACCTAAAATCCATTTTAAATTTAATTATAACCAGCTACTTAAGTGTTTAAATTACTTTTTGAGACGAGGCACTCTTGCATTGGGGGAGATTCCGCTAATCTAAGAATAAACGGTTTAAATTAGTCTTTTTAGTCTGCTGTATTTTAGGTAAAATCTCAAGATAAGTCCCTTTATTGAAGGAACCGTTGTGTTATAATATAACTCAAGTTCAGAAAATAGAGAGTAAAACTATGACTGTTAAAGAACTTATTCAAACAGCAATTGATAATCTACCTGAAGAACAACTAGATGAACTTTATCAATTAATTAAAAATTTCACCGCCAGCAAAAACAACTTATTAGAAGAAAAGCCATCCTTATTCAAACGGCGTTTTCCAGTTGAGAATATGGTGGGTAAAGCTAAAATACTAGGTGATATGGTCAGTCCTATTGTAGATGAAGAAGATTGGGAATGTCTGAAGTAATTGTGCTTGATACTCATATTTGGTTGTGGTTAATAAATGGCAATTTTGACAGATTTCCCGATCATTGGCTAGTAGAAAAATTTGAGTTAGCAGAATCTCTCGGAGTTTCCCCCATTTCTTGCTATGAAATAGCCCTTGCTAACCAACGGGAAAGATTAGAATTAAGTTATCCCCTTCAAGAGTGGATTCAACAAGCTTTAACAGTAGCTAAAATATAGCGGTTCTCGCATCTGTGCGGCACACTTAAACCTTTGCTGATTAAGCTGTTCAGGCTCGGGAATGTACCTCTTGTGAATCAGAAACGCTATAACTTATTTCCTAAATATGTCGAAATCAAAGATCATCTCAGGGAGAGAGCGAAATAGTGATAAGTAATAGGACAAAATCAACAGATGATTAAAATTTACACGGAAATCGAACAGGGGCAAAATTGGTTAGAGCGCCATCAAAAATCTTCTCCGATATTTGCCCTAGTTTTGGGGTTTACCGAGACGGGATTAATCCCCGGAATCTCCACCGCCGGCGCTACCCCGGAAGATAGAAAATATACAGCGATCGCCGATGCCGAATTTATCGTTAAAGGAGTTTCACCCCATCCCCGTTATCCCTTACCCCCCCTAACGGTGGGAGCCTCCCCTGCCTATATTACCCGCGCCGTAGTGGAAAAATTAGCCATTCCCGTCCTCGTTTTTAACGCCGGTTTACCCTTGCCCCCGGCCGTCGATTATATCGAACTAGGGGGACAACCGGCCCGTTGTCTCTCCACTGGCTGCGCCCTAGATATCCCCATAGTAAAACACCTGTTCGCCCAAGGACTAACCTGGGGAGAAAAATTAGCCCGGGAGTCTAGTTATCTAATTATCGGCGAGTGTGTGGTCGGTGGCACCACCACCGCCCTCGCCATCCTCACCGGATTGGGTTATCGAGCCAACGGCAAAGTTAACAGCAGCCACCCCCAGTGCAATCATGCCCAGAAACGGGCAATAGTTGAGCAGGGATTAGCCCAAAAAGAAATTTTTGATCCTTTTGAGGTAATCGCCGCACTAGGCGATCCTCAGCAGATTTTCGTCGCTGGCATGGCAATCGCCGCCAGTGGGCAGGGTGGGGTACTCCTCGCTGGAGGAACCCAAATGTTAGCCGTTTCTGCTCTAATTCAAGCTCTAGTGGCTAAATATGCCTATCCAGTTAACTGGGAAAATATCATCGTCGGCACAACTCGCTGGGTAGCGGAAGATAAAACGGGGGATACGGTGGGATTAGCCCGCCTGATCGGAAAAATACCCCTATTAGCCACAAAATTAGATTTTTCCGCCTCTAAATACCCAGTTTTGCAAGCTTATGAACAAGGTTTCGTCAAGGAAGGAGTCGGAGCCGGAGGATCAGCGATCGCCGCTTATCTGTACCAGAATTGGACTAATCAAGATTTGGTCAAAGCGATCGAAAATTTAATCGGGTTTCAACTAAACTGTTGACTATCTGGGGTTTGCGGCAAAAAGCTTTTCCTGGGGGCAGGGGTAGGGCTGATTCATTCTCCGAATCTAATTCTTTTTTTGCTACCTTTAATCGCTTAAGTACCTAGGCAAAATTATTTACACATGACGATCATTACAACCAGTTCCCGAATCTTCTATGATTATGGGTCTAGTCTTTTTTGGCGGTGGCTTGTTTGCGGTTAGCCGACGAAAAAATCAGAACTAAAACCCAACCTTAGTGTGTGCCAAGGTAAAACCTTGGCGTGAGAAAAGGCGGCGTTGTCAGATCAGAATAGGAAAGATGCCATGCAATCTTTCCTATCAAAGTAATTTCAGTTCCAAGCTGATTCGGAGCATCTTTCAATTTGACAACGCCTATTGTAGGGCTAATTCATGAATTAGCCCTACACCTATTACCTAGCTATATTCCACGCCTATTGTAGTGGCCAGCAGATTTCTAGTCGATAATTAGGGCAATTTTCCCCGTCACCGCACCAGTTTCTAGCAATTGATGGGCGCTGATAGCTGCCGCTAAAGGGAAGGTTTGGGAGAGATGAATAGTTAACTTTTTCTCGTCAATTAAACGCGCCCCTTGCTTGAGAATTTCTGTTTGATATTTTTGCGCTTCTGGCAGTCCCATCAAAGCCGGGGTTAACATTAATTCTAAACTAATCCGCAAATTGCGATCGCGTGCTTCCTTCCAGCTGCCCGTAGGTTCCAAAATCGTCACCATATCGCCATATACTCGCACCACTCGGCAAGTTTGCCCAAAAGTTGCCCCTCCCACCGTATCAAAAGCGACATCTACCCCTTTCCCTGCGGTTTCTTGAAGTATCGCCGCAACAAAATCGGTTTGTTTGTATAAAATCGGGTAATCTGCCCCTAATTGCCGCACTAAACGCTCTTTATCGCTATTTCCCACCGTTGTATAAACTTTAGCCCCCCTCAGTTTCGCCAATTGAATCGCAACATGACCAACACCCCCGGCCCCGCCATGGATAAGGACGCTTTGTCCCGACTGAAGACGGGCGCGATCGTAGAGTGCTTCCCAAGCGGTGATTAAAACCAAAGGTACAGCGGCCGCCTCGGCAAAAGAAAGAGATTTCGGCTTATGGGCCAGATAATCCGCCTCGATCAGGGCATATTCGGCATAATTTCCCGTGCCGGCCTTGCCCAGTCCGCCGTTACAAAAATACACTTCATCCCCGGGGCGAAAATCCTGCACCGCCGCCCCAACTGCCTCGACAATTCCCGCCCCGTCACAGCCCAAAATGGCCGGCATTTGCTCGGGGTAAAAAGTGCCGCGTTTACGAATTTTTGTATCAATAGGGTTGACACCAGCCGCTTTTAATGCTAATAAAACCTGATGCGGTTGACTAATTTTCGGGGTGGGGACTTCCTGAAGCTGCAGGACATCCACGGCAGTCATCGAAAATTTGGGTCTGAAACCCCGTCGTTCTACGACGGCTTTACTGTTAAATATGAGCATCGTTTACGAAATATATGCTAAAATGTGAGGTATGGAAAAAGCCTATTCGTTT